>NZ_JAJCGT010000015.1:0-70744 GCF_020553185.1 Blautia sp. MSK18_10
AGACATACAAGCCAAAATTCCATTGCCGCAGGCAATCTGGAATGAATTTTGGCTACGTTACTGTGAACGGAGTGAACAGTAACATAATTGAGGCAGAGATAAAATACAGAATAAGACTTGAATATTAAAATTAAAATGATATACAACATAGTTGGCGCGAACTATGTTAAATGAATCAACTGATTCCCCGAAAAAGAAAAGTTAAAATCTATAAAAATTAAGAACTATCTGTAAAAGCAGAAAATAAAAATGCTTTACAGATAGTTCTTTTTATTTCTCAGGTGGGAAATTTCCGTTTTCATCCGGCTGTACGCGGAACCAGTAAGTATAAAGCTGCTGGAATCCAAGTGATCTGTATAATGCCCGGGCATTGTCATTTCCCTCTACAACCTGAAGATATGCATTCTGTGCACCTTTTTTCATTCCTTCTTTCAGAAGTCCTGTGCAGATCTGACGGGCATAGCCATGTTTGCGGTATTCTTCTTTGACATGGATGGCGTAAATACCGATGTAGTCTCTGTCCAGGATACCAAGCCCGGTTGCGATGATCTGCCCGTCTATGCGGATGCAGGCGCAAATGGTTTCTTTGAGAATTGCCTGATACATGGATGGTACAACTTTTCTGTGAATCGGATTTATAGTATTTTTTAGATTGAACAGACTTTCAATCCATTCAGACGGAATGTTATTGTAGAATGTTACATCAGGATATGGAGTATCCAGATGTGCGGCGTTCATGCTCATTGCCATGACATTGGTGGTATGCTGGATGGCATATCCCCGATTCTCCAGAACATAATCAAAGTCAGGAGAGACAAGAGGACTGATCTTAAATACAGCGGGGGTTCCCAGACGCTTATATACGCTTTCACAATATGGGATTTTTTCCCGCCAGGTGAGGGTGGAATTGCCGAACTGTTCCACACTGTTGGTCCTGTGTGTATAAAAATAAGAAAATCTCAGGATCCAGCCGTCATATAATTCCATCTTGTGAGATGGCCAGGCATTCAGAGACATATCTTCGATCTGTTTAATTGTAGTTTCCATAATATAAGGAAGACTCCTTTCCATAATAAGTCCGCAGATATGAGCGAGGACAGTGATTTATTATACAAAGTTCCGGGAAAATGCGCAATAGCTTATCTGTTCAGGGATTGTTATCAATGTTTTGAAGGAGAGGGAACAGTTTCTCGGCCAGAAGCCTATGTCCATACAAAGTAAGATGAATCCCGTCTGTTGTTATGGTATCAAATCCCGATTGAGTTGCTTCCTTATTAAAATAGTCATGCAGAGGCAAAAATGGAAGTCTGAATCTGACAGAGAGCTGTCGGATAATATCAGACATAGTATGGACATAGGGAATCCATGTCTCATATTCTTCCGGATGTGGAAAGATAAAGGGTTCCATAAGGATTACCTGCCTGGCATCTGCAGTGAGCAGATTCAATAATTCATTGTAATGAGTGGCAAACTCTCTCATCATCTGTTCTTTCTGAGAAGCCGTCCGGTCTGTGTTCATTATCAGACCGATATCATTGATGCCGATCAGCAGAGTTACAACAGGAGAGTGATGCAAAGAAATACGGTGTTGGCGGATATTTTCAAGGACTCTTGTCACAGTGAAGCCATCTATGCCACAGTTCCTGAAATGTATGGCACCTGTTGATTTATCTGTTAACTGTACAGCGCTTGATGAGCGTCCGATAGTATCTCCGGATATGGAGAAAGAAGGAGTCTGATTACGGAACATTTCTGAGAGTATCTGTACATACCCATTTCCCAGAGGAAAATCTTCAAATAAATGATTACAGTCCGTAATGCTGTCTCCCAGACAAATGATTTGCATAAAAAACCTCCTGTTTGGTATTACCAATATAAGGATTGGTAAGTGCAGAGATATAAAATTTATATAAAAACCATATAAAATAATATCATCTGCTTACAGTTCGGTCAATGAAAATTGCCTTTTTTTCGTGAAAATGCATTAAAAAAATTATGAAAATCTATTTTTCAATCAAAATGTCTGGATGAAATGCACAAAAAGAAAATCTATTTTTGCCAGAAATAGTCAAAATAATTGTTGACTTTTTAACGGATTTTAATATAATAATCTCAAAATCTTGAATCGATGGAAAGCTTATGAAATATTTTACAGACATAAGTTTAGGAATCCTGGCTGAGGCATCTGAGGCAGACAGCATAAAAAGCCAGAATATCTTCCGGAGATTTAAATAGAAAAAGGAGGGAAAAGAAACGGGTAATTTAGCAGACACGTTAATGGAAGAACTTCAATGTAAGACAGTTTTTACCATACCGGTGTTTGGAGGAATACCAGTTGCAGAGTCAGTAGCAGTGACATGGGTGATCATGGCAGTGCTTTTAATTTTGTCATTGGTGCTCGTAAGAAACCTGAGTGTGGAAAACCCCGGTAAGAAACAGCTTTTGCTGGAAACCGGTGTCAGTTTTCTTCATAACTTCTTTAAGGATATCCTTGGAGAAGAGGGAAAAATGTATATTCCCTATCTGATGACAGTTGTCATTTACATTGGAATTGCAAACATTTTCGGTGTGTTTGGATTTGTACCGCCTACAAAGGATTTGAACTGTACGATCGGTCTTGCGATCACAAGTATTTTTCTGATCGAGTATGCAGGATTTCATAAGAAAGGTCTGAAAGGCTTTCTTAAAAGCTTCGCAGAGCCGGCACCGATCATGCTGCCGATTAATATTCTGGAGGTCGTTATTCGACCGACATCACTTTGTATGCGACTTTTTGGTAATGTGTTAGGAAGCTATGTGGTTATGAAACTTCTTGAGTTTATATGCCCGGCAGTTCTTCCTATTCCATTCAGCCTGTATTTTGATTTCTTTGACGGATTCATTCAGGCGTATGTATTTGTATTCTTAACTTCTTTATTTATCAAAGAAGCTATTGAATAAAAAAGATTACTGTTCATACAGGAATATGACACCTATATAAGACCTGAGACGCGGGACATAAGGGATAAGACAGCAGTTATGAACAGCACTTAAATGCTGTCCGGATATTCGGTGGGTCATAACGGTCATAAACAACCGTTGGTATAGACATCTGTTGCACAGACATCAAATGATCTCATCGGAATATCGACAGGATAGCATATTGTGAAGAAAGATTTGTAATATTTAGTTTATTTCAGTTAAACAACAGGAGGAAAAAGTTATGTTAGTAGCTATTGGAGCAGGAATCGCAGTTTTAACAGGTATTGGCGCTGGTATCGGTATTGGTATGGCAACATCCAAAGCAGTAGAAGCAATCGCAAGACAGCCGGAAGCAGAAAGCAAGATCAGCAAATCCCTTCTTTTAGGATGTGCCCTTGCCGAGGCAACAGCTATTTACGGTTTCGTTATCGGTCTTCTGATCGTTATCATGCTTGGCTAATTAATGGATAAAGAATAACTAAGAAAGGCAGGTGGGACAGGTGATCGAGATTAACATCAACCTGGTCTTTACAATTATTAACCTGATTGTTCTTTATCTTTTAATGAAAAAGTTCTTATTTGGTCCGATCCTCAATGTGATGGAGCAGAGAAAAAACATGATCGACCAGCAGTTCGCAAGTGCCAAAGATACAGAAGAACAGGCATATGAACTGAAAGGCAAATATGAAGATGCACTGAAATCTGCGAAAGACGAATCCATGCGTATTGTAAACCAGGCAAAGGATGAGGCAAAAGTACAGGCTGAGCGTATTGTAAAAGATGCAAACACACAGGCTGGTGCAATGCTTGACAAAGCAAAGGCAGATATCAGGACAGAGCAGGAAAATGCTATGAAGGCTATGGAAAGCAGAGTGGCAGAGATCGCGCTGGATGCAGCCTCAAAGATCATGGGAGAGAAAAACAGCAGTCAGCAGGATTTGTCCCTTTATGACCAGTTTATAAAAGAGGCAGGTGATTCCAATGACGGAAACAAGCATTAATTATGCAAAAGCATTATATGAGCTTTCTGTCCCGGAAGAAGCTGTTTTGGAGACAGAAAAGATTTTCAGGAGTACCCCGCAGTTAAAGGGTGCTCTTGAGAATCCGCTGGTTTCTTTAAAAGAAAAAGAACATGTAATTGACAGGGTATTCCCACAGGAGATGAAAAATTTCCTGAAGGTGACCTGTAAATATCAGAAAATCAGCAGCATTTATGATATCCTGGAAGCATATGGCAATTACAGCCGCAAGCAGAAAGGAATCCTGAAAGCTGTTCTCACATATGTAACAAAACCGGAAGAAGCCCAGAAAGAGAAGATGGAAGATTTCCTTCGCAGGGAATTTGGAGCAAAGGAAGTAATCCTTACTCTCAGAGAAGACAAATCTTTGATCGGAGGCTTCATTCTTTCTGCCGGAGACAAAGAGTTCGACTGGAGTCTCCGCGGACGTTATAACAATTTAAGACAGAAATTGACACGGAGGTGAATAAAAGTTGGCTGCAATGAATCCAGATGAAATCATTTCGATTCTGAAAGAAGAAATTAAGAATTATGACGAAATCAGCAAGGACCAGGAAGTAGGAACAGTCATCTCCGTCGGAGATGGTATCGCCACGGTACATGGTATTGATCATGCTATGTATGGCGAGGTTGTAACCTTTGAGAATGGTCTGAAAGGTATGGTTCAGGATATCCGTGCAAACAGCATCGGATGTATCCTGTTCGGTAAAGATACAGGGATCAAAGAAGGAACAAAGGTAGCAAGAACCCAGAAGCAGGCAGGTGTGCCTGTAGGTGACGCTTTTATCGGAAGGATCGTAAACGCTCTGGGAGCGCCAATCGATGGTAAAGGTGAGATCAAGGCAGACGGGTATCGTCCGGTAGAGAATCCGGCACCTGGAATTATTGACAGAAAATCTGTAACAGTTCCTCTGGAAACAGGTATTCTTTCTATTGACTCCATGTTCCCCATCGGCCGTGGCCAGCGTGAGCTGATCATCGGTGACAGACAGACAGGTAAGACTTCCGTTGCACTGGATACCATTCTGAACCAGAAAGGCAAAGATGTAATCTGTATCTATGTTGCAATCGGACAGAAAGCTTCCACAGTAGCTAAGATCGTATCTACTCTGGAGAAACATGGTGCTATGGACTATACAACAGTATTCTCCTCTACAGCCAGTGACTGTGCACCGCTTCAGTATATTGTTCCTTATGCAGGTACTGCACTTGCTGAGTACTTTATGTATAAGGGAAAAGATGTATTAATGGTTTATGATGATTTATCCAAGCATGCGGTTGCATATCGTGCACTGTCACTGCTTCTGGAACGTTCACCAGGACGTGAGGCTTATCCTGGAGATGTATTCTATCTCCATTCCAGATTACTGGAGCGTTCCAGCCGTCTGAATGAAAAGGCCGGCGGTGGTTCTATCACTGCACTTCCTATCATTGAGACACAGGCAGGTGACCTTTCCGCATATATTCCTACAAACGTTATTTCCATCACAGATGGTCAGATCTTCCTGGAGAGTGATCTGTTTAACTCCGGTATGCGTCCGGCGGTTAACGTAGGTCTTTCCGTATCCCGAGTTGGTGGTGCTGCACAGGCAAAAGCCATGAAGAAAGCAGCAGGAAGTGTCCGTATCGATCTGGCTCAGTATCGTGAGATGGAAATCTTTACACAGTTCAGTTCTGATCTGGACGAGGCTACAACTCAGCAGCTGAAATACGGAAGCGGACTTATGGAACTTCTGAAACAGCCGCTTTCAAGCCCATTAAGTCTTCATGAGCAGGTCATCACTCTTTGTGCGGCAACACACAAGGCAATGATGGATGTGGAAACTAAGAAGATGAAGAAGTATCAGAGAGATATGCTGGACTACTTTGACAGTGCTTATCCGGAAATCGGAAGAGAGATCGAGGAGAAGAGACAGCTTCCGGATGAACTGGCAGAAAAGATCGTGAAAGTGGCAGAAGAATTTGCAGATAAGAGCAGGTAGGTGTTGATATGGGCAGTACGAAAGAGATTCAGACTCGAATGAAAAGCATTCAGGACACCATGAAGATCACCAATGCCATGTATATGATTTCTTCATCCAAGATGCAGAAGGCCAAAAGAATCCTGTCCGATACAGAGCCGTATTACTATAATATGCAGGCAGCAATTTCCCGAATCCTGCGTCATATGCCGGATACAGAGCATCCTTTTTTCAGTATCCGTCATAAGATTGCGGAGGAAGACCGTAAGATCGGCTGTATCGTAGTTACCGGTGATAAGGGTATGGCAGGTGCCTATAACCATAATATCCAGAAAATGACAGAACAGTTTATGGCAGAGCATGAGCACTGCAAGCTTTATGTGCTGGGTATGGTAGGCCGTCAGTATTTCACGAAGAAACATATGGATATCGCAGAGAACTTTCCATATACAGTACAGAAACCGACCATGCACAGAGCGCGTCTGATCTCAGAGGAGATTGTCAGAGCGTTCTTGGACAGAGAACTGGACGAAGTCCGTATTTTCTATACGGAGATGCAGAGTGCAGTTGCCATGGAGCCGGTGAATATGCAGCTTCTTCCATTGAAGAAAGCAGAGTTCCTGCCAAATCAGGCAATGCTTGCGGACATGCCACAGGAGGAAATCGTGCTGTCACCATCAGCCGATGTACTTCTGAATACCATGATCCCAAATTACCTGACTGGTCTGATCTATGGATGTCTTGTAGAAGCCTATGCCAGTGAAAATAATGCCAGAATGATGGCAATGCAGTCCTCTACGGACAGTGCAAAGAAGATGCTCAGGGAGTTATCCATTGAGTATAACCGTGCGCGTCAGGCTGCCATCACACAGGAAATCACTGAGATTGTCAGCGGTGCAAAAGCACAAAAAAGGAAGTGACGACGATGAACAAAGGTAAAATTGTACAGGTTATGGGACCTGTTGTAGACGTTGTTTTTGAAGATGGAAATCTTCCTGAGATCAAGGATGCCCTTGAGGTAGAGAACAACGGTAAAAGATGTGTAATGGAAGTTTCCCATCATCTGGGAAACAATATGGTACGCTGCATTATGCTGAGCGCAAGCGAAGGCTTACAGCGTGACAGAGAAGTCATCGCCACAGGAAGCGGCATTAAGGTTCCTGTAGGTGATAAGACACTGGGACGTTTATTTAACGTACTTGGTGATACAGTAGATGACGGTCCTTCCCTTGAGGGAGAACAGAAATGGGTCATCCACAGAGATCCGCCGGATTTCGAACATCAGAAACCGGCTGTAGAAATCCTGGAAACAGGTATTAAGGTTATCGACCTTCTTGCACCATATGCAAAAGGTGGTAAGATCGGTCTGTTCGGTGGTGCCGGTGTTGGTAAGACAGTCCTGATTCAGGAGCTGATCCAGAACATTGCCACAGAGCATGGCGGATATTCCATTTTCACAGGTGTTGGAGAGCGTTCCCGTGAAGGTAACGACTTATGGTCAGAAATGAAAGAGTCCGGTGTTCTTGAAAAAACAGCCTTAGTGTTCGGACAGATGAACGAGCCACCGGGATCCCGTATGCGTGTTGCTGAAACCGGACTGACAATGGCTGAGTACTTCAGAGATGAGGAACACAGAGATGTGCTTCTTTTCATTGATAATATTTTCCGTTTTGTACAGGCTGGTTCCGAGGTTTCCGCCCTTCTTGGACGTATGCCTTCAGCCGTAGGTTATCAGCCAACACTGGCTACTGAGATGGGTGAACTTCAGGAACGTATCGCTTCTACTAAGGATGGTTCTGTAACATCTGTACAGGCTGTCTATGTACCTGCCGATGACCTGACTGATCCGGCTCCTGCAACTACATTTGCTCATCTGGATGCAACAACCGTTCTTTCCAGAAAGATCGTAGAGCAGGGTATTTATCCGGCCGTTGACCCGTTGGAATCTACTTCCCGTATCCTGGAGCCGGATGTTGTAGGTGAAGAACATTATGAAGTAGCACGTAAAGTACAGGAAATCCTTCAGAAATATAAAGAACTTCAGGACATCATTGCTATTCTTGGTATGGAAGAGCTTTCTGAAGAGGATAAGAGCACTGTATTCCGTGCAAGAAAGATCCAGAAGTTCCTTTCTCAGCCGTTCCATGTAGCTGAGAACTTCACAGGTATCAAGGGTAAATATGTTCCTCTGAAAGAAACCATCCGTGGATTCAAGGCAATCGTTGATGGTGAGATGGATCAGTATCCGGAAAATGCTTTCTTCAATGTTGGTACAATTGAGGATGTCATCGAGAAAGCAAAGACTGAGATGGGTCAGGAATAAGGAGCGGATTTTATGGCAGATACATTTGGTCTTGAGATTTATGCCAGTAATAAGCTGGCGTTTGCAGGACGTGCCAAAACCCTGACAATCCCGGCTGTTGACGGTGAGCAGGCCTTTCTGGCACAGCATGAGAATATTGTTGCTGCTATCATTCCGGGAGAAATGCGTTTCGAGGAAGCTGATGGCACAAAGCATATTCTGGCTGTGAGCAGTGGGTTTGTGGAGATGATCAATAACCGTGTGAAGCTGTTCTGTCTGACGGCAGAGAGTCCTGAGGAGATTGATATCCGCAGGGCGCAGGAAGCGAAGGAGAGAGCAGAAGAGCAGATGAGACAGAAGCAGAGTATTCAGGAGTATCATATGAATCAGCTGGCTCTGTCCAGAGCTATGGCACGACTTAGGGTTACGAGTCATAAAGAAATTTAGCGTTTTGATAAACGGTAGGAAAATCCCAAAGGGGACGCTTGAGCAGCGTCCCCTCTGGACACCCCTTGCGCTTTTTTAGGAGCGCAAGGTTTTTTTGTGTGGAAAGTTATTAACCTGGCTGATTTGCCGGGTTGGGTCAAAAAAGTCACCGCGTGTTCGCGGTGGCTTTTTTTTCGGTACTGGATGTTAGGGGATTGTGGGATGGATCTACGGTGTTTCGGGTATGTGTTTAGTTTTGAAAGAGGATATTTTGGGTTTCAAGGACTGGATATCGGATTAAGGCTGTTGTATCCAGATTTTCACGATGCATATCGACAGCATTGATCTGATGATTTTCGTAGGTGTTGTAGTAATAAATTCCTTTTATTGCATTACAGCAGGAGGTGTAGAGGGTAATTTCGTATTTGTTTTCTGCTACTTCGCAGCAGCCACGCTGCTGATCTACGGAGCCGAGGATGTGGAAGAACTGACTGACGCTTTCGAGTTCGGAGTCGCCGGATCTGGAGTTCATTTTGGTGAAGGCTACTTTGGCAAATCGGGAGGCAGAGGAGAGGTCTCCGGGGAGGCCGAGGGCACCCATGCCGCGGCTGTAGGATTGAAGTTCTAATCCAGGGGCGAATGTGTTCTCTGGCTGGCGTGGGGAGAGAGACTGGTAGTTATTGAGCTGGAACATCTGCTGTGGAAATGGTGGGTTGTTGGTGAGGACACCTACAGGGTTATCGTAGATGTGGAAGCCATCTTTCATGGATTCGATGACAAGGCAGCCGGAAGCATCTGCGAGAATCCAGTGGAGCTGAGCACAGGGGAAGTTTTCGCTGAACTGTGTGTTGGTCAGATTCATGCAGGAGAGTTTTCGACGGGCTTCTTTCAGAGTAGCGCACTGGCTGAGAATCCATGGGATGAATTCGAACTGGGCTACGTTTTCTTTATCAGAGACAGGATTGGCATATGCGGCATTTCCGACAAAGTTCAGTCCGGCCATGCCGAGTCCCTTTTCATTGATCGCGTCGTAGTAAAGTGGATAGCTGTCGGAAATATGAGCCATACCGATGATTGCATAGTGCTTATCCAGAACCCGATCTGAGTGACGGAAATGAAATGGGTAGTTTCTTGGAGTAATAGCAATTTCATTGCCGTAAGAAAATTCATAATCAAGAGTTCGACCGAAATAGAAATCTTTGGTTTTATAAGTTGCTGCTGTACACATGTTTTTACCTCCTGCAAAAAAATATTTATCTATAGTCTTCAATACGGCACCGGACAGTTACGTATCTGCTTTATTTTGAAGAATATTACCATAATCTTCTGGTTTTATGCAATATACAGATTTTTGTTTTTGCACAGATAAAATTTGGGTTATATTGCTGGTAAGAAAAAAAATCATGATGTATACTGGTATCAGATAACTATTCAGCAGTCCGTTATCCCGCGAGGTACTGAAAGAGTTTCAATTTCGGAAAATAAGCAAATCATAAGATTAAAAGCAAGGAGGATCAGGAATGAAGTTCACAGAAGGTTACTGGGAGAAAAATGAACGCGCAAACGCATCCTATGCGATGCAGGCTTTTACTGCGGAAGCAATTCCGGGAGGAATGAGAATTGTTTCTCCATTCCGCCAGATCACAGACAGAGGCGGTGCTCTGGATGTCGGAACTATCACTACAGAATTTATTTCTGTACGTAAAGATATCATAAGTGTAAGAAGTTATCATTATGAAGGTTATGTAAAAGGTGAGCCAAGGTATGAGCTGAATGAGGATCCACAGGAAACAGAGGTTGAGATTACAGAAGATGAAGCTGTGATGAAAGCCGGAAGAATGACAGTAAGAGTGGACTTGAAAGACTTTAAGATTACATATGAAGCAGACGGAAAAGTTCTCACAAACATCGGATTCCGCAATCTTGGCTATATGCAATATGACAGAGCTACGCTGACAAAATTCCCGGAACCGAACTATATGGCAGCACAGTATCAGCCATATATGGTGACAGAGCTTTCTCTTGCACCTGGAGAATGTGTATATGGTCTGGGTGAGAGATTTACAGCGTTTGTAAAGAACGGTCAGGTTGTTGATATCTGGAATGAAGATGGCGGTACAGCTTCTCAGATTTCTTATAAAAATATTCCGTTCTATGTAACAAGCAAACATTATGGCGTATTCGTAGACCACAGTGATTATGTTTCTTTCGAAGTTGCAAGTGAAAAGGTTGAGAATGTGGGATTCTCTGTGAAAGGTGAAGAGATCAGATATCATATTATTTACGGAGATGACATAAAGGGTGTGATCGAGAACTACACAGATCTTACAGGAAAACCGGCATTGCCGCCTGCATGGTCCTTTGGATTATGGCTTTCCACATCCTTTACAACAAACTATGATGAAGAGACGACCAATTCCTTTATCCAGGGAATGGCAGACAGAGATATTCCATTGAGTGTATTCCATTTTGACTGCTTCTGGATGAAAGAGTTCCACTGGTGTGATTTTGAATGGGATTCCAGAATCTTCCCGGATGTACCGGGAATGCTGAAACGTTATAAGGATAAAGGACTTAAGATCTGTGTATGGATCAATCCATATATTGCACAGGGAACTAACTTCTTTAAAGAGGGTCTGAAGAACGGATACCTGGTACAGCGTGCAGACGGAAGAGGAATCAAGCAAATCGACAACTGGCAGCCTGGCATGGGCCTGGTTGACTTTACAAATCCGGATGCAGTGAAGTGGTATCAGAATAAGCTGAAAACTTTGCTTGATATGGGTGTTGACTGTTTCAAGACAGACTTTGGCGAGAGAATTCCGGTCGATGTGAAATATTATGACGGTTCAGATCCGGTTTCTATGCATAATTATTATACATACCTTTACAACAAGGCAGTATTTGATCTGCTGAAGGAAGTAAAGGGTGAAGGTGAAGCAATCCTTTTTGCGAGAAGTGCTACAGCAGGCGGACAGCAGTTCCCGGTTCACTGGGGCGGTGACTGTTCTGCAACCTATGCTTCCATGGCTGAGAGCTTAAGAGGTGGTCTGTCCTTTACTTTATCAGGATTCTCTTTCTGGAGTCATGATATGGGCGGATTTGAAATGACAGCAGCACCGGATGTATACAAACGTTGGCTGCAGTTTGGTCTTCTTTCCACACACAGCCGTCTCCATGGTTCCAAGAGTTATCGTGTACCGTGGCTGTTTGATGAAGAAGCTGTAGATGTATGCCGTAAGTTTACAAAGCTGAAATTAAGATTATTCCCATATCTGTATTCTATGGCCGTAAAATCACACAAGACAGGTATTCCGTCCATGCGTGCAATGATCATGGAATTTAACGATGATCCTGCAACCAAATATCTGGATATGCAGTATATGTTAGGTGACAGTATTCTGGTTGCACCAATCTTCAACAAAGAAGGTCATGCAGAATATTATCTGCCGGCAGGAAAATGGACTCATCTTTTAAGCGGAGAAGTCAAAGAAGGCGGAAGATGGTATGAAGAAGATTATGATTTTTCTTCACTGCCTGTATTTGTAAGAGAGAATACTCTGCTTCCGATTGGTGCTGTAGATACTACCGTTGATTATGAACTGGAGAAAGATGTACAGATTCAGGTTTATGAAGTAAATGAAACTGCATCCTGTGAGGTAGTGACGCGTAAAGGAGAGACAGCTTTTACAGTAAAAGCTGTAAGAGAGGGAAATAAACTCACTCTGGAAGCTTCAGCAGAAAATGGAGGTATGACCTATCTGCTGAGAAATATTCATGAAATAGCCGATGTTACTGGTGGAAGCATAGTGAAAGATACAGAAAATGGTATTATCATTGTACCGGAAGGATGCAGACAGGAAATCGAACTCTAATTGACAGGTGTATGATATTCTTTCTGTGAAGTGCATTATAGCCGGGTTTATGTTACTGTTCAATTTGTTCTCAGTAATACACTTCGCATAGTATATTTCGGGATAGCAGCGTGTGGACAGGTAACAAGTTTATAAATATTTTAGAAATTCGACAAAAAATAGGACTGGACAAATCAATTGTCCGGTCCTATAATAATACTCACCAGAGTTCTTCTGGTGATTCAATCCCGTCAGTTCGGCGGTTAATTCCACTTTTATTTTTTTAAAATACCAAAGAAGAGACTGACTGTTTCCTATTGTATGAACAGTATCGAAACAGTTGCGAAAAATATAAGACTGGAGGTGATGCAATATGCATTTTTTCACCTTTTTCCTGTAGCGGTTGCCGGGATTGCCATGATCATGGATATCCGTACAGCAAAAGTTGATAACGGATGGATTATTTTTTCCATGTCTGTGGGACTGTTTGTCTGTATATGGCAAAAGAATATTACGGGAATTGGATTTTTTATAATGGGAAGCGTAATTCCGTTATTTCTTATGATCCTCTTTGCTTTTGGGATGATAGGTGCCGGAGATATTAAACTATTCTGCGCACTGGGAGGGATAATGGGCTGTGAATCTATCATAAAATGCATCTTTATTTCTTTTCTGACAGGTGCAGGCATTTCGGCCGCACTTCTGATCTTTAACCACAATTTCTGTGAACGTATCCTTTATTTTATTGAATATGTGAAATGTACAGTCAGTACGGGAAAGATTAGTTCCTATCGGAGAAAAAGTATTGCTGCTCCTGAAAATTTCCATTTTACGATTCCTGTTTTTATAAGTGTGTTGTTATATGCAGGAGGTATCTATTGAAAAGAAATATTTTTGCAGTATGCGATCTGGAAGTGGATTATGCGCTGAACTTTATGGACTATATGAACCGGAAGAAGAATATTCCCTTTGAGATACAGGCATTTACATCTGTAGAGAACCTGATCGCCTATGGGAAACAAACACATATAGAGTTGCTGTTGATTTCCGGGCGGGCTATGTGCCGGGAAGTCCGGGATCTGGATATCGGGAAGATCATCATTTTGTCGGAAGGGGTACACCCTCCGGAACTTGACCAGTATCCAAGTGTGTATAAATATCAGTCTTCTTCTGATGTTCTCCGGGAAGTGATGGCATGTTATGGCGCCGAAAAAAAGACAGTGGCAGATCAGATTGCTGTATTAAAAAAGACAACAGAAATTATTGGAATATTTTCACCTCTGGGACGTTGTCTGAAAACCTCTTTTGCATTGACACTTGGACAGATACTTGCCAAAGAACGAGCCGTTCTTTATCTGAATATGGAAGAATATTCCGGATTTGAAGAATTGATGGGAAAAGGTTTTGCCCACAATCTGAGTGATCTTCTTTATTATGTGAGACAAGATAATCAGAATCTTCTCTATAAGATGAACAGTATGATACAGACGATCAATAATCTGGATTATGTTCCACCTGTGCAGATGCCGGCAGATATCCGTACAACAGCCTGGCAGGACTGGGAACGGCTTTTTCAGATGCTTATACTTGACAGTTCTTATGAAGTGATTGTGCTGGATATTGGATGTGGGATTGATGAAAATTTCCAGTTGCTGGATATGTGTAAGAAGATTTATATGCCTGTATTGTCTGATGCTGTTTCACAGTGTAAGATTGCGCAGTTTGAGAATCTGGTCCGAATCTGGGATTATCCTCAGATTCTGGAAAAGACGGAAAAGATAAATCCACCGTTTCATATGGCAACCTGCCTGTCACCTGCGTATGTTGAACAGCTGATGTGGAGTGAACTGGGAGATTATGTGCGGAACCTTCTGAGGAAAGAAAGCCAGAAAAAAGAAAATTAAAAAAGTTCCGGAAAGATGCTGTAAAGGGAAAAAGGATGAACAAAGATGTATTTAGAAAGCTGCGACAGATGCTGATGGAAGAACTGGATCTGTCCAGAGAATTATCGGATAAAGAAATCCTTGATGTAATTGATGAGCTGATTCTGAACCAGATAAAAGATGTCCGTCTTGCGCTGAAAGAAAAGGTACAGCTTCGTCAGGAACTGTTTTATTCTGTCCGCAAACTGGATGTGCTTCAGGAACTGGTGGATGATGAGACAGTGACTGAGATCATGGTAAACGGGCCGGATACCATTTTTGTAGAACGGGCCGGCAAGCTTATGAAATGGCATAAAAGTTTTACTTCTGCTGAGAAACTGGAGGATGTGATCCAGCAGATTGTTGGAAAATGTAATCGTGTGATCAATGAATCCATGCCGATCGTGGATGCAAGACTGGAAAATGGTTCCAGGGTAAATGCTGTAATTTATCCGGTTGCATTAAATGGTCCGATTCTCACTATAAGGCGTTTTCCTGAACACCCCATTACAATGGAAAAGCTGATCGCACTGGGAAGTATCACACAGGAATGTGCAGAATTTCTGGAGAAGCTTGTGAAGGCCAGATATTCCATGGTCATAGGAGGCGGAACTGGAAGCGGAAAGACTACATTTCTTGCAGCAATGTCGGAATATATCCCCAAGGACGAAAGACTGATCACAATAGAAGATAATGCAGAACTTCGTATCAGGGGAATTGATAATCTGGTCCGGCTGGAAGCAAAGATGGCAAACATGGAAGGAGCAGTTTCTGTTACAATCAGAGATCTGATCAAATCTGCATTACGAATGCGTCCGGACAGAATCATAGTGGGAGAAGTCCGCGGCGGAGAGGCAATGGATATGCTTCAGGCATTGAATACAGGGCATGAAGGGTCGCTGTCTACTGCCCATGCCAATTCTGCCAGGGATATGTTATCCAGACTGGAAACAATGGTTCTGATGGGCGTTGATCTTCCATTGGAAGCAATCAGAAGACAGATTGCTTCCGGAGTGGATATTCTGGTACATCTGGGAAGAATGAGGGATAAATCAAGGAAATTGCTGGAAGTAACTGAGGTGTGCGGCTTTGAAAATGGAGAAATCCGTATCCGGCCGCTGTATCAATGGCAGGAAGGGAAAGGTCTTGTAAAGACAGCATCCCTCCTTCATGTGGAAAAACTGGAAAGAGCGGGGATTGAACTATGAAAGGGAAAGAAAAAGAACAGCTTTATCAGAAACGTAATTATGATCATTATCATTTTTCTATGAAAGAACTTCTGAAATATATGGGACAGGCACTGGCGTTGTGCATAATGGCAGATTATCTTTTTTACAAAAGTAAATGGGTGTTGCTTCTTATGCTTCCCGTTCCTGTGTTTTATCTGAAATGGCAGAAAAATCGTATGATCAGGGAAAGACGGAAGAATCTGAATTATCAGTTTAAGGATGCACTTACTTCGCTGAGTGTTGCGGTTCAGGCTGGATATTCGGTGGAAAGCGCGGTAAAAACCTGTGTCAGAGATTTGGAGAGACTCTACGGAAAGGGAACGGATATTGTGGAGGAATTTCGCTATATTGAAAGCCAGCAGCATATCAGTGTTCCGCTGGAAGAGCTGTTTCTGGATCTTGGAGAAAGAAGTCAGATAGAAGATATCGAAAATTTTGCCTCTGTATTTTATACAGCCAAGCGTACAGGTGGTGATATGAACCGGGTAATTCAGAAGGTGTCTCGTATGCTTGGAGATAAGATTGACGTTAAAAAAGAGATTGAGGCTACACTGGCAGCAAAGAAGTCAGAACAGATGATCATGAGTCTTATGCCTGTGGGAATTATCCTGTACTTGCAGATGACTTCACCGGGCTTCTTAAGTGTTCTTTATGGAAATCCCTTTGGAATTGCAGCAATGAGTATCTGTCTTGTCATTTATGCTGCGGCATACTGGCTTGGCAGAAGGATTGTAGATATTGAGGTGTGACAGTACAAATGTGGGTACATGTTGTCATTTTTGTTATGATCCTGTGTGCACTGACCGGCTGGAAAAAAGGATGGATTCCATCTTCCGGAATCGGAGGGAAGGATGGTATCAGACTTTTTGCGGTAGTAGCGATAGCCGGAAATCTGCTGGGCATGATCCTTACTTTGCAAAACGGTGGACAGGTGTATCCTCAGGGATACCGTCTGGAAAAGGAGGATACAGGATCATATGAGAAGGAATTTATGGTATCCGTTGACGGAGAAGAACCGGTCTCCATGTACATTCAGGTACCGGAGAAGGAACTGGAAGAGCAGGAGGAAGAACCGAAACAGAATAAGAAGCTGACCAGAAAAGAACAGGCACAAAAAAGTATTGCAGAGGCAGTATCCCGGTATAACGAGCAGCGCAGTGATCCGGATTATTATTATCTTCCGGATAAGCTGAATGGAAAAAAGGTAAAATGGGAAAGTCCGGCAGACACTTCCGGAATGCTTCTGACAGGACTGTTTCTTATTGCGGCAATGGCAATTCTTGTGATGAAAGGGAGAGAAGAACAGGTTCAGCTTCAGAAACGGTATGAAGAACTTCTTATGGATTATCCGGGACTGATCATGAAATTTACACTTCTGGTTCAGGCCGGGATGACTGTAAGAAAGGCATTCCAGAAAATTTCTCTGGATTATGGAAGAAAGAGAAAGCGGAATCCAAGACCTGCGTATGAAGAGATACGGATTGTCTGCTATGAGATGGAAAGCGGAGTTTCTGAAAGTGAAGCATACAGAAGATTTGGAGAAAGATGTGGTCAGGCAAAGTATAAAACATTTGCCACGCTTCTTATCCAGAATCTCCAGAAGGGCAGCAGACAGATGGCTGATATGCTTGAAAGAGAATCAACCGAAGCATGGGAAGAACGAAAGAGAAAAGCACGTGTTCTTGGAGAGGCTGCAGCCACAAAACTTCTGGTGCCGATGATCATGATGCTTATTGTCGTTATGGCAATTGTCATGATTCCTGCTTTTATGTCTTTCTACGGAGAAACATGATAAGGTGCTGCAGTAAATTCTGTGCAGCGTAAAGGGTGCTTTTGGATATGGAGGGAAAAAATGGGACAATTGATAAGACAGATAAAAAAGAAAAACGGACTGATACGAAGATTCGCAGAGGAAGAAGACGCTGTAGGTGTTGTGGAGATCATTCTGATTCTTGTAGTCCTGATCGGGCTTGTCATTATTTTCAAAGAGCAGTTGACCGAACTGGTGCAGAGCATTCTTTCAAAGATCGCCAAACAGAGTAATTCTATTTAAGATGAAAAGAGAAGGAGGTGTACTTCCTGTATGAAATATTGCGGAAAGGAAAGAGGAAGCATTACATTATTTCTTGCATTAATACTCAGTCTGCTTTTGTCTCTTGTATGTACAAGTATAGAATCTGTACGTATGGCATCGGCCAGAACCCAAATACTCAACAGTATGGATATCGGACTTTATTCTGTATTTGGACAGTATGACAGGAAACTTCTTGAGGAATATGATCTGTTTGCGCTGGATGGTTCCATGGGAGGCGGGCAGCTTAATCTCGCAAAGATCTGCGATAATCTGGAATCCTATATGAAACCGGTGTTAAAGCAGAACAGTCAGAAACTTGAACTGCATCAGAGCGGACTTACCGGTTACCGGCTTCTGACAGATGAGTGCGGAGAGGTTTTTTATCAGCAGATTGTGCAGTATATGCAGGAAACTCTTGGAAGTCAGGGGGTACAGCTCCTTCTCAACAAAATGTCTGATCGAGAGAGAAAAACAGAAGAGGCGGATCTGAAAGCGAAACAGGCGGAGACAGGAGGCTCCATCGACAGATATGATTCAGAAATGAATCAGGCTTCTCAGAAAAGCCGGCAGGCAGCACAGGGAGCTGAAAACAGGCAGCAACAGGAAGGACAAATATCAACCCAGCCAGCACCGACGCAGCCACAGGCTGACAATCCCATCAGTATTATAAAAAGAATTATGAAAATGGGAATACTGGAGCTGGTTTTGCCACCCGGACGGGAAATTTCCACCCGGACAGTCAGCAAAGACACAATGGTTTCGGGAAGACAGCTGCAACAGGGAATGGAGATGCCGGACGGAGTGACAGCAGATAGCAGTTATACTTCCGGGGTTTTGTTTCAGCAGTATCTGATGAATCATCTGGGAAATTACACAGATCCGTCAAAAGAAAGTCTTGCATATCAGATGGAATATGTTTTTGGAGGAAGAGACAATGATATAGATAACCTTAAATCTGTGGCATCAAAGCTTTTGTTCATCAGAGAAGGCGTAAACTTTGCATGTTTGATGGCAGATAATGTAAAAAGAACAGAGGCACAGGCACTCGCTGCAGCCATTGCGTCGGGATTTCTGGTTCCTCCGGCAGCGGTAGTGATAGAGTCTGCATTGCTTTTATGCTGGGCATTTGCGGAGAGCGTACTGGATGTGAGAGAGCTTTTTGCAGGAGGGAAGATTCCCCTTGTAAAAACTTCCGCAGACTGGCAGATTTCGCTGTCTAATCTTTCAAGTCTGATGGAAGGACTGGATTCCATGCGGAAAAACAATGAACATGGATTGTCCTATGAGGATTACCTTCAGGTTCTGATATTGCCTGTTTCAAAGGAAAAGAAAGTGATGAGAGCTATGGATATGATCGAAGATGCGATAAGAAAGAAAGGCAGGGCAAATTTTTATATGGATTCCTGTGTTGTAGCTCTGGAGGCATTTGCGGAGGTAAAAGCAAACAGGAAAAAGGAATTTCAGGTGATACGTCAGTATTGTTATGAATGAATTGCTGAAAAGAGGTGTGAAAAGATGCTTTTACAGAAAGAAAAACAAAGCATTGAAGAAATCGGAAAAAAAGATAAAAAAATTTATGAAAGGAGAAAAGTCTCTCTAAGCAATATTTACGATCTTTTATTCCCCCAAAAGAGTCGGAAATATTTTCGGACAAATGCAAAAGAACATATTGGAGAAGTTTCTTCTGTAAAAGTATCTTTCTGCACCTCTTTTCGGGGAAAGATTAAGAAGGGAAGTCTGGCAGTAGAAACAGCACTTGTACTGCCGCTGTTCTTCCTGGGAATGGTTACGCTGATTTCGTTTATGGATATATATAAACTGCAGACGGAACATCTGACTGCATTGTGTACGAAGGCAAAACAGGCGGGAATGTATGCGTATCTTCCGGGTGGGGACAGTGTTGATGATATTACGCTGCCGGATATCTACACGTATAAACCCTTTGGTGGACTGATACCTCTTCCGGATGTTGTAGTTTATAACCATGTAAAAGTCCATGCATGGACAGGAACCGAATTTCCTGACAATGGAGGAGAGCAGGGAGAAACAGAACCGATGGTTTATGTAACTGACTCGGGCAGTGTGTACCATAAAAATCCGGGCTGCAGCTATCTGAATGTTTCATTAAAACAAATTCCCGGAAGTTCCGCAAAATCTGCATCCAATAAGTACGGGGAGCATTATTCAGCCTGTGAAATCTGCAGCAGGAATCAGAATCCGGCAGGAGTGGTATATGTTACGGAACAGGGAAACAGATACCATAATCTGGAGTCCTGCAGTGGGCTGAAACGTTCGGTAAGACTGGTAAAAGCTTCCTCTGTTTCGGAAATGGGAGCATGTAGCAGGTGTGGCTGAATTTTGCCGGAGAGATGTATATGGAGATGAATGGCGTAAAAGAAATATGTGTACTTGGATTTCTGGGAATAAATTCATGGATAGATATCAGAAAAAAGCAGGTTTCTCTTCTGCTGATCATAATATTTGCAGTCTGCGGAACTGTGTGGACAATATATAGCAGAAGAAATGTTCCGGAGGTTCTTATGTGCGTGGGGACAGGTTTTCTCTTTGTGCTGATCAGCATCCTTACAGAAGGTGCTGTGGGAATGGGCGATGGCTGGCTGCTTATGGCACTGGGGACAGTGCTGTACCCGGAAGAATTTTTTTCAACACTTTTTATAGGAATGATCTGCAGTGCAGTATGGTCCGGCATCATGATGATGGGATTTTGCAGAAAGGGAAGTACGGAGATACCGTTTGTGCCATTTCTGCTGGCAGGATATCTGGGAGGATTTTTGATATGAAAGATAATTTTTGTATAACAAATGAATACAGTATAATTCGTAAGGGAAGTTTTACAATCGAGACTGCCTGTGTCATGCCGTTGATCCTGCTGGTGTTGATGGGACTTATCTATCTGAGCTTTTTTGTACATAACAGGGCATGGCTGACAGCGGCAGCTTATGAATCGGCAGTAAGCGGGAGCATGGAAGGGATTAAGAAAAATGGAGAAATATATGATACTGCAAGGATGCGCAGTGAGGAGCTGGGGAGTATTGGCTTTTTCGGGGCGGAGAATTTAGGTACCCAGACAAATGTGGGAAAAGAAGTGCAGGTAACCTATGACCTGGACACGATCTCGTCGTATGGCAATCTGAGCTGGCATTTGAGGACAGAAGGGAAATCCGCAGTGATAAATCCGGTGAAACATATCCGCAGACTGCGGGCGGCGCAGGCGGTACTGAGAGAAATGGGGGAATAGAATAGTATGCGGACAGAATATAAGAGGGATATGAATCATAATTATCTCATTGTCTATGGTGAGAATGAGATCAATACAGATTCCTATCAGGTAAGGATGCTTGCGGGAAATGTGATTCCCTCTCTTCTGAAGTGCAGGATACAGGGGATGGATGGCAGATTTTTTATCTATTTTGATATTACTTCGAAACAGGCGGTGAATGTGCTGTATGAAGAAAAGAAGATGGGAGTTGAAGATCTCAGGCTTATTTTCGGTGGTTTTGTAAAGGCTATGGAAGATGCGGCGGAATATCTGATCAATCCCGGACAGTTTATAATGTCGCCGGAATATATTTATACAGATATTGAAAAAAGACAGATTTATTTTTGTATGATGCCCGGATATGAGAAGGATATTAAAGAACAGTTTCAGCTTCTGACAGAATATATTCTGCCGAAAATAGACCATCAGGATCAGGATGCGGTAATCCTTGGATATGGAGTATATAAAAGAGCAATGGAAGACAGTTTTCATCTGGAGCATATTAAAGAAGAATTATATAAAACTCAGAGTTCAGATGTAAATGGGGAGAAGAAAGAAAAAATAAATGCAAAAAAGACAGAGCAGGAGATGGAGTTTGCAGAAGAAGAGACTTTCCCGGAAGATAATGAAAACCGGAATGAATTTGTAAGAGAAGGAGAAGATTCAAAAGAACCCGGCCGACTGAACCCGGTCGGTGTTATTGTGCCGGCTGCTGTTCTGATCTGTGGACTGGCAGCTGCTATCCTGAAGGGATATCTGCCACATGTGGAAATGGAAACCATACTTGGTGTAATTGTTATAGCTATAGCGGGTATCATGCTGGGCCTGCGTATTATAAAGACAAAAAAAGTTTCGCATTTCCCGGAACAGCCGTATGCATCAGGAGAAACAGTGGGACACATAGAAAAAATAAGAAATATACCATCATGGAATAAAACAGAAAAGAAAACATCAGGGAAAAGATCAGGATGGAAAGAAGCAGAAGGAAAAGTGTCAGAGCAGAAATGGGAGGACAGATTATATGAAAACCTGTCCCAGACAGTGGAGAGAAATCAGCAAACAAATCAGAGTCAGCCGGTGAATGGGCAGAAAATGTCAGACTGTGGACAAAAAACTTCCGAATCATCCCGGATACATATGGACTATGGTGAAACAGTAGTACTATCTGCCGGAACAGTAAGCGGACCTGCAAGTCTGGTGAGCAAAGAACCGGGAGAACTGGCGACCATTTATCTCAATGAAGATCTGACTGTGATCGGAAAGTTGGAAACTGCCTGTGATGCGGTGATCAGCCTGCCTACCGTAAGCCGTATCCATGCAAAAATACGAAAAAAAGAAGAAAACTATTTCCTTAGTGATATGAATTCCAGAAACGGAACGTCTGTAAATGGAAGATTACTTCGTCCGGATGAGGAATATCAGCTTGAACCGGAAGATGAAGTGGATTTTGCACAGGCAAGATATATATTTCTGGAATAAATGTTTTTACAAAATACAGGAGGTCTGCTACAATTAGTAATGGTACATTGTTTTTGAGATAAAGAAACAGAAAAGAGGTAAAACTTGGAAGAACTGAAAAAGGCACCGGTTACAGTGCTTCTCATTCTGGCGAATATTCTTGTTTTTACTGCAGTGGAATTTACCGGAGGATCAGAGGATACCATGCATATGCTTCAGTGCGGAGCGGCATATACTCCCGCCATTATGCAGGGAGAATACTATAGGATCTTTACAAGTATGTTCCTTCATTTTGGACCGCAGCATCTTGGAAATAACATGCTGGTACTGTTTGTGCTTGGAGGCAGACTGGAGCGTACAGTTGGAAAACTGAAATATCTGCTGATCTATCTTCTGGGAGGAATGGGTGGAAATCTGCTGTGTCTGTTCCTGGAACTGGACAGTGCGGATTTTGCAGTTTCGGCAGGTGCATCCGGTGCAGTGTTTGCTGTGATGGGTGCAATGATCTATGCTGTGATCAGGGGCAGAGGTCATATTGAAGATCTTTCTGCCAGACAGGTAGTGATCATGGCTGCTTTTTCGCTTTATTTTGGTTTTACAAGCGAAGGGGTGGACAATGCGGCACATGTAGGCGGTCTTATCTGTGGATTCCTGCTTGCAGTTCTGCTTTATCACCCTTCGCAGCGTGCAGGATAACCGACCTTTATTCAGGGGATGCCGGCAGATAAATATAAAAGGCAGAACCCTGACCGGGAGTGCTGGAAACCCTGATCTGACCATGGTGTGCAGAGATGATTTCTGCTGTTACTGCAAGCCCGAGACCGGTTCCTTCCGGTTTATATGTAATGAAGGGATGAAAGATATTCTCAGTCTGCTTATGCGTCATACCACATCCGTTATCTTTAATACAGATGCAGATGCCGGAATCTGCAGGGGTGAGATTTACAATAATCTTTCCGCCTAGCTGATCGATGGCTTCACAGGAATTTTTGATCAGGTTAAATATGACCTGACGCATTTTTATCCGGTCAAGAAAAACAGGTGAAGAAGTATGTTCCACATGTATTTCCAGCCGGATTCCCAGATAGTCCAGAGTGTTTTTCTGACAGGATAAAACAGTGGTCAGAAATTCCGCGGGATTTACGGGAACAAGAGTAACTGTCTGCGCATGGCTGAAGTCAGAGAGTTCTTTCAGCAGTTCTTTTACATATTCAAGGTTATCCATAAGACTGTCCCATTGTCTGTAACTGCACAGTTCCGGGTGAGAGGAAGCCATCAACTGAAGTTCACTGTTGATCAGCGTGACCGGATTACGGATTTCATGTGAAAGTCTGGATAAAAGAAAACGAAAATCTTTTTCTGATTGTTTTGTTATTTCAATCTGCATATTATCACCTCAGGAAAAGTGTATCATTGTGAACTTTCAGCCGCAACTGATTTCGTCCTGAAAAATTCGCAATAAAACGACAAGTATTACTGATTATTGCAAATCAAAATCTTGAATTTTAAGAAAGAAGGATTTAAAGATGGAAAATTGTATTTTTTGTAAAATCGCTAATGGAGAGATTCCTGCTGCAACACTTTATGAGGATGAGAATTTCAGGGTAATTCTTGACCTGGGCCCGGCGAGTAAGGGACATGCGCTGATCCTTCCGAAATCGCATGCTGCCAATATTTATGAATTATCGGATGAAATGGCTGCAAAGGCAATGATTCTTGCAAAGAAAATGGCGACAGCAATGACAGCAGCACTGAAATGTGACGGATTTAATATTGTACAGAATAATGGCGAGTGTGCAGGGCAGACAGTATTTCATTTTCATATGCATCTGATTCCGAGATATAAAGGAGATCAGGTGGGAATCACATGGCACCCGGGTGAACTCAGTGATGCAGATAAAGAAGAAATCCTGTTAAAAGTAAAGGAGCAGCTGTCCTGATATTCTGATACAGCACATTGCAAAAGATGGAGAATATAGATTTTGTAAGTATCTACAGGAAATACCGCTCTCGGGCGTTCAATATTGGAAAATTTATCCTTGGCGATGAAGATGAAGCAGAAGATGTCTGTCAGGATGTATTTGAGACTTTGTTTCATATGGGCCGGAGTGTGGATTTTTCAGATGAAAAGAAACTGGAGAATCTGATTGTCAGAATCAGCTACCATAAGGCATCCGATCATCGCAAAAAGGCCTTCAGGAAATATGAATATGCGAACTCAGATGCGATTCTGGAAATGACAGATATGCGGGTAAGAAAAGGTAATCGTGTAGATGAGATTGTTCTGAATCTGGAGGCAGCAGGATACCTGCAGTCGATATTTGAAAAACTGAGAGAAAAGAACAGGACAAATTATGAAATCTATGTCAGTGTAACGTTATATGACATACCAACGCGTCTCGTTGCCAGACATTATCATATCACAGAAAATAATGTGAATAACAGAGTCATGAGGACGAGACGCTGGCTTGCCAGGGAATATAAGAAAATAACCCGGTGATTACTGTTTATTTACGCAGTCTTCGATCAGCCCGGTGATTTTTTCAATAGAATTCATATGACTGCTTTCTGACATGGCATGAACATAGGACTCTCTGTTCTGGTACAGTTCGCGGATTGCGTTTAAAAGTGTGCTTTCTGTAATCTCTTCTTCCTCAAGTACCATGCTGAATCCCTGGCGTTCAAATGAACGTGCATTGAGGATCTGGTCACCGCGGCTGGCATTTGCAGAAAGCGGGATCAGAAGATTGGGTTTTTTTAAAGCATTCAGTTCACAGATTGCATTGGCACCTGCGCGGGAGATAACGATATCAGACAGAGCAAACAGATCGGCAAGCTCCTGTTTAATATATTCATACTGTACATATCCTTTTGTGTCTTTGAGACTTTCATCCATTTTTCCCTTACCACACAGGTGGATAACCTGAAACTCTTTTAAAAGTTCCGGAAGGATTTTGCGGATATTTTCATTGACAGATGCAGCACCAAGACTTCCGCCGATCACCATAAGAACCGGTTTGTCATCTGTGAAACCACAGAATTCGCGGGCTGCCTCTTTACTTCCGTTTAATAATTCCTGACGGATAGGAGTACCTGTAAGTACTGCTTTGTCAGCAGGAAGACTTTTTACAGTCTCAGGGAAGTTACAGCATACTTTTGTGGCAGATGGAATGCAGATCTTATTTGCAAGTCCGGGAGTCATATCTGATTCATGAATGATGGTAGGAATTTTACGTCGACCGGCAGCGATTACAACCGGGACAGTCACGAAGCCACCCTTGGAGAAAACCACATCTGGTTTTAATTGTTTCAATAATTTTTTGGCCTCACCGAATCCTTTCAGTACACGAAATGGATCTGTGAAGTTTTTCAGATCAAAATAACGTCTCAGCTTTCCGGATGAGATTCCGTAATAAGGAATATTCATTTCTTCAATAAGCTTTTTTTCGATTCCATCGTAGGATCCGATATAGGAAATTTCGTATCCAAGCTCCTTAAGGCGTGGGATCAGAGCAATATTCGGAGTCACATGTCCGGCTGTGCCGCCGCCGGTGAGCACAATATGTTTCATAGAGATTCCTCCTGTTTTATTCTGAATAGTTACAACAATTCTATAAAAGACTGCAGGGAATCCGGGAATATGTGAAATCCTGCGAAAATGTCCGGATTCATTATTTTATGGAATTGCTATACGTTACTATTTAATATGAACCCAGGGGGAGAACTTGTCAAGGAAAGTTAAATATTATGAAGAACAAAACAGATATACAGACAAAAAATCAGCAGATAGACCAAATACTTCAAGAGCAGTATGATGCGGAAACCAAAATACTTGAATCCGCATTGTTGAACGTAGCAGGCAAAACCTCATGGGATGAATTTCCGGAAGAATCCGAGGAGAAGATCCGGGCGGGGTATGATCGGCTGATCACCCGACTGAGAGAAACAGGGGATTTCAATGAAGCAGCCAGGGCTGAAAAGACAGGAAGCACCAGGGCAGCAAAGGAAAAACTTGAAATTCTTGAGTATGACTGGAACAGGACTCACAGAATCCTGAAATCTGCAGCTGCCGCAGTGGCAGTAGTTATGTTGACTGCGCTGGTGGGAATGACTGCTATAGCTGACTGTCGATATCCGGATAAAAATACGCAGACATATCAGAAAACATCCGTTTTTGAAAAAAAATAAAAAAATTTTATTTTTTTGTGTGATATTTGCCGATTTGATTCGCATAGTATATGTAATGAAAGTTTGCGAAGCAGAAATCCGGCATTTTATTCTTCGGATAAGGGTGCGGATCAAAGGCTCGGAACAAAACGTTATATATTTATGCACTGACCGACAGAGAATCATTAAAATATCGGCAAATTTTTAAAATTCTTACGTGGCAGATGCAAAGAAAGGCAGGAACAGTCGAAAAAAAACTGTTTCTGCTTTTTGTTTTCAGAAAAGATATTGTTAATTTGTTTCATTGTAGTGTATAATTAATACAATATAGAAGGATCATAAAAGCAGTAAAAAGTTGCCGGGTTAAACAGGCAAAATGCAGCAAAACAATTGGGGATATCAAAAAGATTCCGAGAGTACATCAAAATCTGAAGGGAGGTTTTTATATGAAGATTACATTTATCGGGGCAACTCATGAGGTTACGGGATCCTGTTATTATCTGGAGGCAGCAGGTCACAAGTTTCTTGTAGACTGCGGAATGGAGCAGGGACCGGATTATTATGAAAATGCAGAAATACCAGTGGCTTTGGGAGAGATAGAATTTGTTCTTCTGACACATGCACATATAGATCACTCAGGTAATCTTCCGGCTATTTATGCAAAGGGGTTCAGAGGACCGGTATATGCCACAGATGCCACCAGCCATTTATGCGATATTATGCTCAGAGACAGTGCGCACATTCAGATGTTTGAAGCAGAATGGAGAAACCGTAAAGGCAGACGACAGGGCAAACCGGAATTTGTTCCGGCTTATACAATGGAAGATGCTATGGGAGTGATCAGAAACTTTGTGGGATGCCCGTACAATAAGATGATCACTCCTGCAGAGGGAATCTCAGCCCGGTTTATTGATGCAGGCCATTTGCTGGGCTCTGCAAGTATTGAGCTGACGATCAGGGAGGAGGATACAGAGAAAAAGATTGTATTCTCCGGAGATATTGGAAATACCTGCCAGCCCTTGATTAAGGATCCTGAGTATCTGCACCATGCAGATTATATAGTTATGGAATCCACTTACGGTGACCGCAGTCATGGAGAAAAGCCTGATTATGTGAAACTGTTGTCAGAAATCATCCAGGAAACCTTTGACAGAGGAGGAAATCTTGTGATTCCTTCTTTTGCAGTGGGACGTACGCAGGAAATGCTGTACTTTATCAGACAGATCAAGGCAGACGGACTGGTGTATGGACATGACGGATTTAAAGTATATGTGGACAGTCCTCTTGCAAATGAAGCTACCACGATTTTCTCGGAGCATCAGTATGACTGTTTTGATGAAGAAGCGATGGAACTGATCAAAAAGGGAATTAATCCAATCAGTTTCCCTGGATTGAAGATTTCCGTCACCAGTGATGATTCGAAGTCGATCAATTATGATGAGGAGCCCAAGGTAATCATTTCAGCCAGTGGTATGTGTGATGCAGGCCGTATCAAGCACCATCTGAAACATAATCTGTGGAATGAGAAGAATACGATTCTTTTTGTAGGATATCAGGCGGTCGGTACTCTTGGAAGAGCACTGATCGAGGGGGCTGCAGATGTGAAACTGTTTGGTGAACCTGTTCATGTGGCAGCGCATATCTGCCAGATGCCGGGAATCAGCGGTCATGCGGATGTGAATGGCCTTTTAGACTGGGCGAAGGCATTTGAGGAGAAACCGCAGAAAGTCTTTGTTACTCATGGAGATGATACAGTCACAGAGATTTTTGCAAAACGTCTGACAGATGAACTGGGGTATGATACAATGGCTCCGTTCAGCGGTACGGTTTATGATCTGGCAGACGATGTATGTCTGTATGAGGCAAAGGGTGTGAAAATCCAGAAAGCATCTGCATCACCGAAGGCAACAAGAGCAGCCAGAGCTTTCGAGAAACTTCTGGCACTTGGTTACAGGCTTATTACGGTTATCAGGAAAAATGAAGGAACGCCGAATAAAGATCTGGAAAGATTTTCAAGAGATGTTCAGTCCCTGTGTGATAAATGGGACAGGACAGATATGTAAATTAAAAAAATATCCCACGAAACTTTATCTATAGCAATCTTTGTAAATAATATATTGATTCAATTTACATTATTTAAGAGGCTTGCTATAGTTTTCGTGGGATATTTTATATGGTCACCTGCGTAACTGTTCAGTATTTCCACAGTTGTTTATTTGTTCAGAACTTCCTCCAGTGCAGTGGAAAGCTGATCCGGACATGAGGTATTCTTAAATCCGCATTTGATTCCTTTTAATCTGCTGATCACTTCCTCTGCATCCATTCCCTCTACAAGACTGGCTACACCCTGGGTATTTCCGCTGCATCCGCCGATGAAACGGACATTGTGGACTTTCTTATTGTCATCTACTTCAAATTCAATATGGCTGGCGCAGACACCTTTTGTTTTATACGTCATGATATGTTTCCTCCTGTGTGAAAAAATGTAACTATAAATGCTGCTGTTCATATACCACTACGTTACTGTTTACTTCGTTCTCAGTAACGTAGCCAAAATTTATTCCAGATTGCCTGCGGCAATGGAATTTTGGCTTGTATGTCTCGGGATTTTGGCATATTCATGCCACAACACCTCGCGGAATAGTGATATATGAACAGTAACATAAAATAGCAATTGTATTATAACAGAGGATAAAAAAAGTTTCCATATAAATAAAGTTTTGCTATAATAAAGAAATGTCAGGAACATTTGTCACTGTTTACACATCTGAACCTGATACCATGAAAATGAAAAATTACAATATACAAAGAAGAGGTGTTTTAATAATGAAATGTATCGGAATTATCGGAGCAATGGAACAGGAAGTTGCAAAAATCAAGGAAAAAATGCAGGATGTCACAATTACATCCAGAGCCCGTATGGATTTCTATGAGGGAACTCTGGAAGGAAAGAAAGTAGTTGTTGTACGCTCAGGAATCGGAAAAGTAAACGCAGGTATGTGCACACAGATCCTTGCAGATGTATTTGGTGTGGAAGCGGTGATCAATACAGGAATTGCAGGAAGTCTGAATAATGATGTAAATATTGGGGATATTGTTCTTTCCACAGATGTTTTGCATCATGATATGGATGCAATCGGCTTCGGATATAAGAAAGGTCAGATTCCGCAGATGGATGAATTTTCCTTCCCTGCTGATGAAAAACTTCGTAAACTGGCTGCAAAAGTATGTAAAGAAGTAAATCCTGAGATCAGTGTATTTGAAGGAAGAATCTGTTCCGGAGATCAGTTTATCTCAGATAAGAGCGTTAAAGATGCCATCATTTCAGAATTTGGCGGATTTGCAGTAGAGATGGAAGGTGCTGCTATCGGTCAGGCTGCTTATCTGAACCATATTCCATTCCTTGTAGTAAGAGCAATCTCTGATAAGGCAGACGGAAGTGCTCACATGGATTACGCTGAGTTTGAGATGGCGGCAATTGAACACAGTGTCAAATTAACTGTAAGAATGATCCAGGAATTGTAATCTGCAAGAAGTAGATGAAATAAAGCGGCACGTGAACTGTATTTCGGCACAGTCTGCAGAACTTTGCATATACTGAAATAGACAATCGAAAAGAATGCAGGATCGTACGATGTATCTGAAAGAATATTTTCCGTTTTATACCACATATGCAAATCCTCTTCTGTATGAAGGAGAACGGATGCAGGATAAAGAATTTAACCTGATGAAATCCTATTATCCGGGGACTGTACAGCATATTCAGGAGAAAATAGAAGAGGAATGTGATCTCATGGATTATGAGGGAAGCCGCCTTTATGATGAATATCCGGATAAATATATGATTTATCATTTAAGCTGCAAGATCAGGGAGAGTATGGAACCGGAAATAAGCACTCAGGCTATCAGGGAGGATTTTCTGGATGAACTGATACAGGTAATGCTTTGTCAGGAAATATCCAGAAGAAGATGCCGCAGATATCGCTGCAGGAGATACTTTTAAAACAGATTGTAATTGCTCGGGAAATCGGTTTGCTGGTACACCGGACAGTTACAACAGATTATATAACATTAACAGACAGAAAGAGCAATGAAAAATTTAAGAGAATATTTAGAAGAACAGATAAATGAAAATCTGATACAGGCTGTTCTGAGTGCCGGCAGAAATAAAGATGGCATATCAAAAATAAAGATTCGTCCGATCCGGCTGAAAGGACAGATCTGTTATCAGGCATCTGCCACAGAAGGACAGAAAGTTCTGCATAAAAACTACGGGCGTACGGAACTGATTGAATATGTGGAAAAAGAACTTGCAGAGAATTTCAGACAGTTTCAGGCACAGGGTGCAGTAACAGACGGGGTTGTTCTTGTCAGTAAAAAGGGGAAAATGACTATTAAACAGAAACACCATGAACAGAAAGAAAAAGTTCAGATCCAGGCACATAACCGGGTGAAACAATATATTCTTAAAGAAGGTGTTCCGGTTCCGTTTTTGATCGATCTGGGAGTTATGAATGAACAGGGAAAGATTATCCATGCCAGATATGACAAATTCAGACAGATCAATCGTTTCCTTGAATTTATTGAAGATATACTTCCCAGACTTTCCAGAGACAGAGAAATAACGATTCTGGATTTTGGCTGTGGAAAGAGTTATCTTACCTTTGCCATGTATTATTATTTAAGAGAACTAAAAGGATATGATGTAAATATCATAGGTCTTGACCTGAAAACAGATGTAATTGAGAAATGTAATTCTCTGGCACTCAGATACGGATATGAGAAGCTGCATTTCTATCATGGTGATATTGCAGATTATGAAGGTGTATCCTGTGTGGATATGGTGGTAACGCTTCATGCCTGTGACACAGCTACCGATTATGCACTTGCCAAGGCAGTGGAATGGGGAGCTGAAGTCATTCTTTCCGTACCCTGCTGTCAGCATGAAGTTAATAAACAGATCAAAAATGAAATGCTGGAGCCGGTTCTGCGCTATGGAATCCTGAAAGAAAGGATGTCTGCGCTGATCACAGATGCTGTGCGTGCAGATCTTCTGGAGAGCAAAGGTTATGATACCCAGATCCTGGAGTTTATTGATATGGAACATACACCTAAGAATCTCCTGATCAGAGCAGTCAGAACAGGGAAAAGATCAGACCAGGGTAAGGTGGAGAAAATGCTTGCAGCCCTGAATATCCATCCCACACTGGACAGGCTTCTGAATGAAAAAGAACAGGAAGGGAGTGTGCGATGAAAAGGATACTGAAAAAAGCAGGTATTCTTCTTCTGGTATTTCTGCTTGGTACAGCAGGTACTGCATTGCTTCTTAACAGTGAATCCACAGATAACCGTTCTGATTTTAATGACGCAGTGTTTCCGGAAGTCATGGTGGATATGAATGATACGCTGATAAACCGGATGTATGGATATGCGCAGCCTATGCAGGCGGATTTTAGCAGAGACAGTGTGACTCCTCTGGATACATCAAAAAAACTGACATTTAAAGTGAATCCCTATGATTCGGAAGTAAAGAGTTTTTCTTATGAGATCCGTACATCTGATGGAAGTAAAGTCCTTGAAAATAAGAAGATTAAGAATCTTGTAAAAGAAGATCAGTATTTGTCCGTAGACGTGGAGATTGGCAGTGATCTGCGTATGAATCAGGAATATTCCATGCAGATTGCCCTGGAACTGGATGAGGGTACAGCATATTATTATACGAGAGTTGTTTCCAGGTCACAGGTACATGCATCAGATTATGCAGCTTTTGTAAAATATTTTTATGAAGCGTGTCTTGACAAAGAGTCAGCAGATGCACTGGGAAGTTATCTGGAACCACAGACAACAGGAGCAGCAACGAATTACTCGGGAATTAATATTAATTCTTCCCTGAGTGAGATCAGTTGGGGGAATCTTGCTCCGCAGCTGTGTCAGGAGGGAATTCCTGTGATCAAAGAGATCAATGAGACAACTGCCAGCGTTGTGCTGGAATATCAGCTGACTTCGCAGAATGATGATGAGGAAACGGAATTATATGACGTAAAAGAATTTTACAGAATGAAATATCAGGATACCAGGATTTATCTGCTGGATTTCCAGCGTTCTGCAAATCAGGTCTTTGATGGTACACTGCCTGTTTATGAGGATGATGGGATTATCCTTGGAGTGCGCGATAAGAATGTAGAATATATGATGAATGATGCTGCTACTGTGATAGCTTTTGTGCAGGAGGGAGATCTGTGGTCCTATTCACCGGGCAATGAAAAGGTAAATCAGGTTTTCAGTTTCAGAAAATTGAAGGACGGAGATTTCCGTGATTCCAGAACTCAGCATGACATCAAGATCGTCAGAGTAACTGATGAAGGAGATATTGATTTCGTACTTTATGGATATATGAACAGAGGAAGCCATGAAGGATATGAAGGAATTGCAGTTTACCATTACAATCGTGATAAAAACGTGGCAGAAGAAAGAGCCTTTATCCCTGTTTCGGAATCATTTGAATTTCTGAAAAAAGATCTTGAAAAACTGTCCTATGTCAATGAAAAGAATGAGCTGTTTCTGATTCTGGCGAAGAATCTTTACAGGATCAATATCGAAGAGAACTCCAGTGAAATTCTTGAAAAAGGAATAAAAAATGCGAATTTTGTATCTTCCGATAATAATGACCATGCAGCCTGGCTGGTTTCAGAGGGGGATGAAAAGGGAAATATCAAGGAAATTGATTTTGATACCTGTAAAACCCGACTGATCGCACCGCAGAAAGGCCAGAGACTTCGTACAGTTGGATTTATGAATGAAGATCTGATTTATGGAATGCTGAATAAAGAAGATATTCTTACAGATGAGGAGGGACATAAATCTGTTGGGATCCGCATTCTGCGCATTGAAGATTTTGAAGGAAATGTAAAAAAAGAATACCGGAAAGACGGACTTTATATCACTGATATTTCAGTAGGAAATACTCTGATCGAGTTTGAACTTTCTGCAAAATCCGGAGAAACCTCTTATGTTGCCCAGAAGAAAGATACGATCATGAATAATAAAAAGGCAGCGGCAAATACAGTAAAAATCGAACTTATTTCTGCATCCAGGACAGGTGTTCGTGTGAAACTGGTATTTAACACAACCAAACAGACAGATTCTCCGCTGACTATGTATGCAAAGGTAAGCAGTTCCGATCGGAAAGACATTGTTCTGGACACTCAGATTCCTCAGGAAACAGCATATTATGTTTACGGACAGGGCGGACTGGACGGTATCTATACAGATCCGGCGAAGGCTGTATTGCGTGCAGATACGCTGGGAGGTGTAGTGCTGAACCGTACACAGCAGTATGTATGGGAACGTGGAAATAAAAAGACAAAAATGCAGATAGATACAGAAGGGATTCCGGAGAGTGTGCTTCAGGGAACCTATGATATTAAAACCCTGAAAAAGAGCCTCAAAAAGACCGGAACTGTGATCGATCTTTCCGGCTGCAGTCTGGACAGTGTGCTGTACGAGATAAGTGCACAGCGTCCGGTAATTGCCAAAACGGGAGCAGATACAAGCGTAGTGATCGTAGGATATGATGAATATAATACCTGGCTGTATGATCCGGTTAAAAAAGAGACCTATCCGTATGGAATGAATGACAGTACGGATCTTTTCCAGAAAGCCGGAAATGTGTTTATCACCTATATAGAAACAGTAAATTACTGATGAAAAACATAACCGGCAGGCAGCTGAGAACGGAGCGAACAGTAACGCGACAGCAACCTGCCGGTTATTCATCCAAAAAATTGTAAAAATGCTTCTTTACATTTCGCTGATATTTGAGTATTCTAAAAAGGACAAACAGTGGCAGAGAAATTTATTGTTTAAACACGTTACTGTAAGAGTGAAACAGTAACAGCGAAACGGAGGAACGTACAGATGTTATATGAGAACATTAAAAAATTAGTACAGTACGGAGTAGAAACAGGACTTACACCGGCCTGCGAGAAGAATTATACAATAAATCTTCTTCTGGATGTCTTTAAAGAAGACGAATATGTGGAACCTGAGGAAGAGTACAGGGATATCGATCTTGAAGAGGTATTAAATGCACTTCTGGATGAGGCTGTGAAGAGAAATCTCATAGAAGACAGTGTTGTGTACAGAGACCTTTTTGATACCAGACTTATGAACTGTCTGATGCCGCGTCCGGCACAGGTACAGAATGAGTTCTGGAGCAGATATGAGAAAGATCCACAGGAAGCAACCGATTACTTCTATAAACTCAGTCAGGACAGCGATTATATTCGTCGTTATCGTGTAAAGAAAGATCAGAAATGGACAGTAGACAGTGAATATGGTAAAATCGATATCACCATCAATCTTTCCAAACCGGAAAAAGATCCGAAGGCAATCGCTGCTGCCAAGCTTGTAAAATCCAGCAGTTATCCGAAATGTCTTCTTTGCCCGGAGAACGAAGGATATGCAGGAAGAGTTAATCATCCTGCCAGAGAGAATCACAGAATCATTCCTATCACTGTAAATGACAGTCCCTGGGGATTTCAGTATTCCCCATATGTGTATTACAATGAGCATTGCATCGTCTTTAACAGTCAGCATGTTCCGATGAAGATTGAGAAGAATACATTTATCAAACTTTTTGATTTTGTAAAACTTTTCCCGCATTACTTCCTGGGATCCAATGCAGACCTGCCTATCGTAGGCGGTTCTATTTTAAGTCACGATCATTTCCAGGGCGGACATTATACTTTCGCAATGGCAAAAGCACCGATCGAGAAACATGTGACTATTCCGGGATATGAGGATGTAGAAGCAGGTATTGTTAAATGGCCTCTTTCAGTTTTAAGGATCCGTCATAAGGATGAGAAGAGACTGATAGAGCTTGCTACACATGTTCTGGAAGCGTGGAGAGGTTATACAGACGAAAGTGCGTTTATCTTTGCTGAAACTGATGGAGAACCGCACAATACGATCACACCGATCGCCCGCAGATCCGGAGATATGTTTGAACTGGATCTCACACTTAGAAATAACATTACTACTGATGAGCATCCTCTTGGTGTATACCATCCGCATGCAGAGTATCACCATATCAAGAAAGAGAATATTGGTCTGATCGAAGTAATGGGACTTGCCGTACTTCCGGCAAGATTAAAAGAAGAACTGGAACTTCTGGCAGAATATATTCTGGAGGGAAAAGACATTTCTTCCAATGAGAAGATTGAGAAACATGCAGCGTGGGTTGCAGAATTCCTTCCGAAATATGACAACCTTGATAAAGACAACATTCAGGATGTTCTCAGAAAAGAAGTCGGTAATGTATTCGTTCATGTACTTGAGGATGCCGGCGTATATAAATGTACTGCTGAAGGCAGAGAAGCATTTATGAGGTTTATCAATAAATTATAAGGAATATTTTCAACCATAAGAAAACAGTGTTTACATAGCAGGATGACAAATCTGGTATTATTTACATATGAGCAGGTTGTGACGGTTCTGATCAAAAGCCGGGCAGTCTGAAGATGTTTTTGAATGATTGGGAATGCATAGAGAACGTCCCGCATATTTTATGTTGGGACGTTTTTGCAAAATGGAGGTAAATATGTACAGAAAAAGACACAAAAGAGGAAAGCGTCTGGCAAGTGTGTTTCTGACTGTGGCACTGATCACTGCAACAGTTCCCGTACAGGCAGCAGAGTTCGGCACTCCGGACAGTTTTGAAGAGATTTTCAGTTCAGGGGAAGAAGATTCGTGCATAACTGATACAGAAAATACTTTGCCGGCAGCTTCTGATTCGGAGAAAGTAATGGCATCGGAACTGTCACCAACACCAACAGTGACTTCGACACCGGAGGGTACACCGATGCCGTCTTCAACACCGACTCCTTCGGTCACACCGATGCCGTCTTCAACACCGACTCCTTCAGTCACACCATCACCATCTCCCACGCCGACGATTAATCCGGAGAAAGAGGTAATGCTCCGGTTTATAGACGGAGAAGGAAATGAATGTGAACAGCTGCGAACAGTGATGTCCTGGGGTGAATCTTTGATCCTTCCCAATGTACCGGATACAGGTGCACCGGATATGTGGAAACTGGAAAAAAATGAAAAACTTGGAGATGCGATCACTCTGAAGGGTGGAGATATTCTTACTCTGAAGAAAGGCGAGAGCTGGAATCTGTTTCTCGAAAAAGGCATCCTGAACTTCTATATGCCAAAGAAATGTACGGTTTCCCTTTATAATAATTCAGGAACCAGTGTGTTTTCCAATGGAATTCTGCATGCATATGAGACAAAAAACGTCATACTTCCGGATATGCCATCATCTAAATACATTAATTATGGATGGACAGATACAAAGGGAAGTTCTGCTGTAAAATATGAACTGAATTCAGAATTTACAGTGACCGGTGACACAGATTTTTACATTGTGCGCCGTACAGCACTTCAGGTGAATTTTAAGACCAATACGGGGGCAAGCAACAGTAAATTTACCAGACTGAATCAGAAAGTCGGAAAAGGACTTACAGTTACAATGCCGCAGGTGCCTGTCAAGACAGGATATCAGTCTCTGGGATGGTCAAAGAGTAAAAAAGCCTCTAAAGCTGACTATAAAGCAGGCCAGAATGTGACTGTATCAAAAACACTGACTCTCTATGCTGTATATAAGAAATTGCCTTACACAGTTACTTTCAATAACAATAATGGAACAAGTACCAGCAAAATTTATACTTCGCTCACCATGTATGCGTCAAAAAACCAGAAAGTGACACTGCCTGATGTGCCGAAAGTAAAGGGCTATACAAATCTGGGCTGGACAACTGAAAAGGGAGAAACAGAACCGGAATATTCAGCCGGTGATACAGTAAAGATTACAAAGGCAACTCGGTTCTATGCAGTGCGCAGAAAGAGTAATTATTATACGGTCAGCTACTATCTGGGAAATGGAAGCACTAATGCGGCTTATCAAAAACTTACTCAGACAGTAGAAGAGGGAACGGTTGTTACCTTTGCAAAAGTACCGGCAAGAACCGGTTATGTTAACCAGGGATGGTCAAGTAAGAAAAATTCTGAGAAAGCAACAGCAAAGGCGAAATGTACAGTCAACAAGAATATCACTCTTTATGCGGTACAGAAGAAGGCAGTACAGCTGACTTTTCACAGATGTGACGGTAGCACCTGGCAGAAAACGACTCTGGCGAAAGGATCTACCTATTCTCTGCCAGGAGTAAGAGATGCAGAAGGTTATACTTTCATGGGATGGTCATCAAAACCAATGCAGTCTGTGAATCCGGAATATGAGGCAGAAGAGAAGATTACAGTAAACGGTAATATGAACCTGTATGCAGTAGTATTTAACAGATCAACAGAAAAAGATCTTACAGAAGCTGAGCTCCCGCAGGTAGATATCTATAAATACAAACAGGTAATCTTTGTGGGCGATTCCCGTACAGAATTTATGGAGAATGTTCTGAAGGGAATGGGAGAATCAGCAATTAAAAATGTGAAGTTTGTCTGCTCTGCGGGAAAGAAATTAAATTGGCTTACTACCACAGGATGGTCACAGCTTTATGCTATGGTGCAGAAGGACACCAACAGTATTCTTTCTAAGAAAACAGCGGTAATTTTTAACTTTGGAGTAAATGATCTGTCAGATTATGCAGATTATGTAGAATATTATAACTGGATTGCACCGCAGCTTAAAAGTAAAGGATGCGAACTGTATTTCATGTCAGTAAATCCGTTGAACCGTACGATGCTTTCAAATACAGGACGAGCAGACCGAAGCGAAGCGGCAGTCAGATCCTTTAACGATTATATGAAAGCAAATCTTTCTTCTGCATATACTTATATCGATATGTACTCCTACCTGAAATCCACAGGCTACAGCTTTGCCAGTGATCACTATGGAGCAGGAACTATCGATGATGGTCTGCATTATACGGCAAAAACATACAAGCGAATTTATGCCAAGTGTATAGATTCGCTGAGGGTACCAAGATAGGATAGATGTTATTTAAATATTATCAGGATAAAAGTTACTATTCGTTTCGTACCCGGTAACGAATAAAAAACACAGTAAATACCAGATTACTCCTTGCGTGAAATCAGGGAATAGTCTATACTAAAAGACGAGACGGCTGTCAGACGAGAACAGCGTTTCGTCTTTTTATGTGTAACATCCAGAACGATGAGGAGAAAGAGGAAACATAGATATGAAGTTAACAACAGTAAAAGAGATTTACAAAGAGAGAGAGAAATATCTGGACAAAGAGGTTACAGTAGGAGGATGGGTACGAAGCGTACGTGATTCCAAGACTTTTGGATTTATCGTGCTTCATGACGGAACCTTCTTTGAGACTCTGCAGGTAGTTTATCATGATACAATGGAGAACTTTGCTGAGATCAGCAAATTAAACGTAGGTGCTGCTATTATCGTCAAAGGTACACTGGTAGCTACGCCACAGGCAAAACAGCCATTTGAGATCCAGGCAGCAGAAGTTACAGTAGAGGGTAATTCTGCACCTGATTATCCGCTTCAGAAGAAACGCCACAGTCTTGAATACTTAAGAACCATCACACATCTCCGTCCGAGAACAAACACATTCCAGGCAGTATTTCGTGTACGTTCTCTGTGTGCCTATGCGATTCACCGTTTCTTCCAGGAGCAGGGATTTGTTTATGTGCATACTCCGCTGATCACAGGAAGCGACTGTGAAGGTGCAGGTGAGATGTTCCAGGTAACTACTCTGGATATGAACAACGTTCCGACAGATGACAAGGGTGCTGTAGATTACTCTCAGGATTTCTTCGGAAAAGAAACTAATCTGACAGTAAGCGGACAGTTAAACTGCGAGACTTTTGCACAGGCATTCCGCAATGTTTATACTTTCGGACCAACCTTCCGCGCTGAGAATTCCAACACAACCCGCCATGCGGCAGAGTTCTGGATGATCGAGCCGGAATGCGCATTTGCAGATTTAAATGACAACATGGATCTTGCAGAGGCAATGCTGAAATATGTGATCCGTTATGTATTGGAGAATGCACCGGAAGAGATGAATTTCTTCAATTCTTTTGTTGATAAGGGACTTCTGGACAGACTGAACCATGTGATCAATTCTGAGTTTGGTCATGTTACTTACACAGAAGCAGTAGAGCTTCTGGAGAAGAACAACGATAAATTTGACTACAAAGTATTCTGGGGATGCGATCTGCAGACAGAGCATGAACGTTATCTTACAGAAGAAATCTTTAAGAAACCTGTATTTGTAACAGATTATCCGAAAGAGATCAAAGCTTTCTACATGAAGATGAATGAGGATAACAAGACTGTTGCAGCTATGGACTGTCTGGTGCCTGGAATCGGTGAGATCATCGGTGGAAGCCAGAGAGAGGATGACATTGAGAAACTTGAGAAACGTATGGACGAGCTGGGACTTAAGAAAGAGGATTATGACTTCTATCTTGATCTTCGTAAATATGGTTCCACACGCCATTCAGGATTTGGTCTTGGATTTGAACGTTGCGTAATGTACCTTACCGGCATGGGCAACATCCGCGACGTAATTCCATTCCCAAGAACTGTTAAAAACTGTGATTTATAATTTGACTGATATCAGTATTGTGGGAGCATTGAAGCTGCAGGGCAATCCGCAGATATCAAAAATGTTATAGAAAGAGAGATTGGCATGAGATTTATTCATCTTGCAGATGTACACCTTGGTGCAGTTCCTGACAGGGGCTGTCCATGGAGCAGCAGGCGGGAGGAAGAAATCTGGGAAACTTTCCGCCGGGTTATTGCGGGTATCCGCGAGAATCCGGTGGATTTGTTATTTATAGCAGGAGATTTGTTCCACCGCCAGCCTCTTCTACGGGAACTGAAAGAAGTAAATAACCTGTTTTCCACCATCCCGGATACCCGGGTTTATCTGATGGCAGGAAATCATGACTATATTAAGGCTGATTCTTTTTACCGGGATTTTCAGTGGGAAAAGAATGTGACATTTTTTAAGAATGAACAGCTTACCTGTGTGAAAGATGAGAAACTGGATGTTTATGTATATGGACTGAGCTATGAACATCAGGAAATAGAGAATCCTCTGTATGATTCTATACATCCTGCAGAGGGAGAGGGGGTTCACATTTTACTGGCTCATGGTGGAGATGCGAAGCATATCCCCATGAATATCAAATCAATTGCTGCGTCAGGATTTGATTATATTGCATTAGGACATATTCATAAACCCCAGATTCTGATCCGGGATAATGTAGCTTATGCAGGTGCGTTGGAGCCTGTTGACAGAAATGATCTGGGTGATCATGGATACATAGAAGGACATCTGGAAAACGGAAGGCTTAAGACAAATTTTGTTCCTTTTGCCTGCCGTTCCTATGAGCAGATTCTTCTGATGCTGCGTGAAGATTCTACACAGGCATCTCTGGAAGATATGCTGAAGGCGGATCTGGCGAATAAAGGACGCATGAATATCTACAGGATCGTGATCCAGGGAACCAGGGCACCGGAGCTTCTGCTGCTTCCCGAGAGACTGAAGTCTTTTGGCTACGTAACAGAGGTTCTGGATGAATCAAAGCCTTCCTATGATCTGGAAGCACTTCAAAAAAAATATAGTGGAACACTGATCGGTGACTATATCAGTTATTTTCTTGAAAAAGACAGAAATGCAGTGGAGGAGAAGGCATTATATTATGGTCTTCAGGCTTTACTGGAAACAAGCAGGTGATAGACAGAATATGATTATCAGACAGTTAAATATTAAAAACTCTGGAGAAATCCATGATAAAACTTTAGAGTTTTCTCCGGGAATTAATGTTCTGTATGGAGAGAATGAAAGCGAAAGAGCGATAGTACATACGTATATTAAAAATATGTTTCTCGGAGATATCAGTGAAGCAATCTACGATAATACAGTTTTTGCTGCGAAGTTAAAGAGTCCGACAGAACAGGATCTGGCTCGGGAGCTGCAAAAATTTATGACCGGCTATCAGGGAACTGCAGACAGCTCCATGGATCTGGGACGGGCCATGCAGATGCTCAAGATGTCCAGAAAGGGTTATCTGGTCCAGGCAGACAGAAAACAGAAAGAGACAGAACAGGAGAGGCAGAAACTTCTGACCAGGATGGATGATATCATAAGTGATCTGAATAATCTGAATGGAAAGCTGGATCAGATTAATGAGAAAGAGGAGTCGTTACGGATGCATCCCGGAGATGAAAATGGTGCGGTTATTCTGGATGAGAGAATGGCACAGGCAAAGGCAAAAAGAAACAGCTTTGCAATGGGAATGCTGATATCGGCCGCTGCCGGCATCTTTGGATTGATTCTGACTGCGATTATAGCGGACAGTGTTTCGGTAAGTCTGATCGTAGCGGTTATTGCAGCTGCGTTGGTGGGATTTTGTGGAAAACAGCAGCTGAAGTATGCAAGGGAATTTCAGAAGAGAATACGGATGAAGAAACGCTGGGTATCCAGGCAGGAGAAACTCAGATGCAGTAAAGAAAATCTCAGACAGGACTATGATGAGAAAGAAACAGAACTTTGTAACCTTAAGGAAGAATACCGGGAATACGAAGAAAATTCTTTTCTGCTTACATCGGAAGAGCGGGAGGTACAGGCTCTGAATATGGCGATGGAAACCATAGAGAGAATGTCAGGAAATATTCATCTTCAGGTGGGACGAAAGCTGCAGATACGAACTTCTCAGATTTTGAGTGAGATTACAGATGGTGAATATCAGGACGTACAGATGGATGCGGCATCCCATATGACAGTAACTACCGGGAACGGAGTGGAAGCACTGGAATGTCTCAGCCGCGGCACTCTGGAGCTGATTTATTTTGCCATGCGCATGGCTGCAGGAGAGCTTCTGTGTCAGGAAGAAAGTCTGCCGGTGATACTGGATGATATCTTTGGGATGTATGAGGAAGAAGATCTTGAGGCAGTTCTTGGATGGATGTATAAGGAGAAAAAGCAGGTTATCATCAGTACCTGCAGTAAACGCGAGATGGAACTTCTGGACAGAGAGGGAATCCCTTATGGGAAGCAAATTATTTCCTGAATTTTTAACCAGACTGCGAAGCAGTTATTCAGTGTAGGGCCGCATAGAAGAGTGGATTGCATTATATATAACAAAAAGAGAGATTTCATGTACTGCAGGAATTTCGGATGAAACAGCCGGAACAGAACATGAAATCTCTTTTTATAAATTTTACAGAAGTTATTTATTTCTCATCATACTGAGCCATGTAATTGCTTACGCAGCGGTTGATCCTGTCAACCGGGTTGAGCAGATAGCTTACAGACTGATCATGATTAAGAGTATCAATGATCAGGGCAATATATTTACTCATATCACAGGAGATATAGTAATCTTTTGCAAGAAGCTCAGGAGACTGATAGATCAGGTTTGTAGTGAGCAGTTTGTCAAACACTCCTGCCTTATGAGCCTCATCAAATTTCTCGAGTCCGTTTGTAAACAGTCCGAAAGTAGAGCAGATATAAATTCTGCCTGCTCCTCTTTCCTTGAGGAGAGAAGAAATCTTAAGAACTGTATCACCGGAAGAAATCATATCATCGATCAGGATCATATCTTTGCCCTTAAGGTTTGGACCGAGGAATTCGTAAGCTGCGATTGGGTGACGTCCATTGATTCTCTTGGAGTAATCCAGACGTTTGTAATACATACCCATATCAACACCAAGGATATTGGCAAGATAGATTGCGCGGTTCATGCTTCCCTCATCAGGGCTGATGATCATGAAATGATCGTTGTCGATGTGAAGTCCTTTCTCATGATTGAGAAGAGCTTTGATAAACTGATAGGATGGCTGTATAGTCTCAAATCCATGCAGAGGTGTTGCATTCTGCACGCGCGCGTCATGTGCGTCAAAAGTGATGATGTTTTCCACACCCATACTTACAAGCTCCTGAAGTGCTGTTGCACAGTCCAGGGATTCTCTGCCGCTGCGGATATTCTGGCGGCTTTCGTACAGATAAGGCATGATCACGTTTACTCTGCGGGCTTTGCCGCCGATTGCGCCGATCACACGTTTCAGATCCTGAAAATGGTCATCAGGAGACATAAGATTCTCGTATGGTCCGATGCTGTAGGTAAGACTGTAGTTACATACATCAACCATCAGATAGATATCGTCACCACGTACAGATTCCATGATCGTACATTTCGCCTCACCGGAACCGAAACGTGCTGTCTGGACCGGTATCAGATAGGACTCTCTCTGATAACCCTCAAATGCAAAAGAATCAAGCTCTTCGTGGCTGCGCTCTTTACGCCACTGTATCAGCCATTCATTTACTTTTTCACCCAGATCCTTACAGCTGATCAGGGGGATCAGACCAAGTCTGCCCACCGGAAGTGTAGTTAAATCTTTAGTTGTTGCCTGTGCCATGTTTTATTTTCCTCCTAAAAAAATTTTCTGTATACGGATATCCTTTCCTTCCAGCTTCACCATACGGTAGTTGCTGGCGATTCTCGAAAAGGTTCGTTCGGAATAAGTATCCGAGAAATTTTCCAGTTTCAGATTTGTTGATATGATCGTAGACTTCCTGCGCATGATGCGTTCATTTATGCACAAAAACAACTGGGAAGAGACAAAGCTGTTTGTAAGTTCAGTTCCCAGGTCGTCGATGATCAGCAGATCGCTGTCAAATACAAATTCCTGTCCTTCTGTTTTATCTCTGGAGAATTTGGAGTCTGCCAGCAGTTCAAACAGATCAAATGCGGAAAAGTACATAACGCAATGTGCTGATTCCAGAAGATCATGAGCAATACAGTGAGAAAGAAAAGTCTTACCCACACCGGTATCACCGTAAAGAAACAGATTCTCAAAGGAACTGTCAAAATTTCTCACAAAACCTCTGGCAATATCATAAGCTCTCCGGGCCGTCTCTCTTTCTGTCAGTCCGGTAGCTTCGTTCTTCATTGTATCAGAATAATAATCAAAAGAAAAGTGGTCAAAGTTTTCTTTTTTGAGAATTTCTTTTAAATTGGACTGCGTATAGAGCAGTTCTATCTCTGCTTTCTTAAAACAGGTACATTTTTGGTTTCCGACGTAACCGGTATCCTGACAGACCGGACACTTATATGGAAGTTCCAGATAATCCTCCGGATATGAGTTACATACCAGCAGGGCATTGCGCTCCTGGGACAGAAGAGAGATTGCAGCTTTAAGGTCCTCAAGACCTGATGATTCTCCGCTTAAGAGTGCTCTTGCTTTTTTGGCGCTTAAGGTAGCAACCTCTTCATCTATTTCGTGGATGCGCGGGATTTTTTTATAAATCTCCTGAGTACGCTCCTCCAGAATACGTCTGTTCTGAGACTGGGTCTTGCTGTATTCCCGCATGATCGTATCATACTGATAATTCTGTAAAGGCATGACTTCACACCCTTTCGTTTGTTTTTTTGTAGCTGTTCAGTGACTTTCAGACGATTATGTCACTGCCGTTACTGATTCAGTAATTTCTTTTCATATTCGTTAAAGTCATACTGTCGCTGATGGAAATTGTTAAACCGGTTTGATGCAGCCGGTTTGGAAGCTGCTTTTCGCTGGGTATTCTTTTCCAGCTTCTGTCGCTGATGCTGAGCATCGAGGAGCCGGACATCTGCAAGTGTACGGACATTTTTATCTTTCCACCCGGAAAGGATTTTATCTGCATACTGGAAACTTGGCTGTCCGGTAGAGAGAACTGTACGGCTGCAGGCTTCCTGGATGATATCCATGGTAAAACCATAATCATTCAGCCAGGTGTTCATAAGAGAAATCTCTGTATCTACCGGATTTCGTCCGCTGATTCCCATTGATTTAAAAATAGTAAAGTATTCTTTGGCATAACGGGAATTTGCCTCTTTTGCCATGGTGACAGTGGTGATTCCCTCATCTGCCCAGGCAAGAGCAACGGTTTCTATGTAACGCATACTCTTATGCCCGCGGCTGACACTGTATTCGATCAGGTACTCGATCAGATCAGGCGAGAATTTCAGCTCATCATAGAAAAACAGGATCTTTTTCATCTCGGTAGGAGTGAGCGTTTTGCCGAGATACTGTTCTGCGATATAGAGGAGCTGTACGATCTCATCATTTTGCTTTAATTCTTTTACACGGTCAGGAGACAGTGCAGTGGCTGATCTGGTGGTCTGCTTCACAGGCTGTGCCGGCGCAGAAGAAGTCTGGGTTTCTGTTTTTGTAACAGGGGCTGCCAAAACAGGTGTGTCGGAAGCAGCAGATTTTACAGGTGGTACATTCAATATGATATCTGCTATATCTTCGTTATTTCTGTAGGTTAAAGTAAGGAGTTTTTCTTTCTCCCAGTATTTCAGAGCGCGGATAATGTCACGTTCTGTACAGAAGAAATGATCAGCCATCTGCTCCAGACTGAAGGGTACAGAGGTGTCAGAAAGAAGCCTCAGAAGATAGATATATACTTTCACAAATTCTCCATTGGCCCCAGGCATATAGTTGTCTATGAAATTGTTGGTTAATACAGTTACTTCCGCATTGCGGGAATTCTGTAAAGTGATCATAGCCATGAATTTCCACTCTCTTTCATAATAATAAGATGTTAGGGTCAAAAGGTATTTTGCCCCTAACCTGATATCCACGAATTGCTCCGCTGCAAAGCAGCTCCCACAATTCTCAAACATTCGAAATCCGCTGATTTACTGCGTAAATCGCTACTTTCTCATGTTTGGCGGGTCCCAAGTTCAAAAGTCTTATCGTGCAAGCACGAACGACTTTTTGACCTTTTGACCCTGATATCATAATAATAAGATGTCAGAGTAAAAAAAGATATTTTTCCTCTGACTTGATATCTATGAATTATAGCACAACATTTTTTAAAAGAGAATAGGGGATTTTTGTCGAAGATTTCATCCACATTTGAATGTGGATAATGTGGATAATGTGGAAAGGTGAAATGTGGTATATATTATTGGAAACCTGAAAAATGTTGAATTTCAGGGAAAAACGGAGTATTACGGGGACGAATAATGTCGAATTATGTTAAGTGATTTATGCACATACACATCCACATATGCAGGCAGATGAAAATGTGTATAACGATGTGGAAAATGTGGATAAGTGATCTAAACTGTTATAAATAAAGGAAGAATTGAGGGGGATAAAATGTTTATAACTTTTTAATGGAAATTGTCGACAGAGACACAAGTGTTCAGTATCTTCTATTGCTATAAGTGCTATAAATTGGGCGGTTGTAAAAAACAGGACAATTCTGAAAAATTATTTTCCGAATTGTCCTGTGTAAATTGCTGATATTTATGTCAGACAGAAACATTATTTACCCAGCAGATGCTCCCCGATATTTACAACATCTCCGGCTCCCATGGTGATGAGCAGATCACCCTCCTGGCAGTTGGAGAGCAGATAATTCTCAATCTCATCAAAGGTAGGGAAATACTCGCAGGGAGTTCCCAGTTCCTGAATACGCTTCTGCAGATCTTCAGAAGAAATTCCCAGAGTATCGGTTTCTCTTGCTGCATAAATATCCGCAACTACCACATGATCTGCCAGGCTGAGTGCTTTGGCAAACTCCGGAAGCAGAGCTTTGGTACGGGTATATGTATGTGGCTGGAATACACACCATAATTTCTTATGGGGATAATTGTGTGCGGCATGAAGAGTTGCTTCAATTTCTGTAGGATGATGTGCATAATCGTCTACGATCGTAACCCCTGCAACTTCTCCTTTATACTGGAAACGGCGGTCTGTTCCTGTGAAACTTCCAAGTCCCTTGATGATCACTTCTTCGGAAAGACCAAGAAGATGACCGAGGGCAATTGCTGCCAGTGCATTGGAAACATTGTGGATGCCCGGCACTTTCAGATAATAGCTGCCAACCTTAACGCCATTGCGCAGAACGGAGAAGGAAGCATGTCCATATTTGTCATAAGTGATATCTGCTGCCTGATAATCTGCATCATGTTCCAGACCATAAGTGATCACATTACATGGAAGATCCCGGATGATATCTTCATATTTCGGAGTATCTGCATTGATGATCAGTGTACCGTCAGCAGGAAGAAGCTCTGCAAAGCGGCGGAAGGAATGACGGATATCGTCAATATCCTTAAAGAAATCCAGATGGTCTGCATCCATATTCAGGATAATACTGATCTTCGGGAAAAAGCTCAGAAAGCTGTTTGTGTATTCGCAGGCTTCTGTGACAAAAGTCTCAGAATTGCCTACGCGGATGTTTCCGCCGATAGCAGGAAGAATACCTCCCACACTGATGGTCGGGTCACAGTCTCCTGCAAGAAGAATGTGAGATACCATAGATGTCGTGGTTGTTTTTCCATGAGTTCCGGAAATGGCAACAGGAGTATCATAATTCCTCATGATCTGTCCGAGAAGCTCTGCACGTGTGAGCATTGGAAGTCCTTTTTCCTTTGCACAGGCAAATTCCGGGTTGTCAGGATGGATAGCTGCGGTATATACCACAACATCTACGTCATCGGTAATGTTTGTGGCACGCTGTCCGTAATAGATGGTGGCTCCTTTTTTCTCTAGTGCCTGGGTAAGAGGACTGGATTTGGAATCGGAACCGGAAATGACAAAATCCTCGCCGAGAAGAATCTCGGCCAGTCCGCTCATGCTGATGCCGCCGATACCGATAAAATGTATATGAAGTGGTTTGTGAAAATCTATCTGATACATAGTATGTTCTCCTTGATTAATTATTTACAAATCTTTATAAATCCGGTAACTGTAACATATTCGCATAGTTACTGGAACTGTTTTATCTGTCTGTTTATTATACTCCCTGTGCCTTAAAATGAAAAGGACTTCTTTTGGTTGATAAAAAATTACAAAAAACGACATTGGATATATAAAAAATGCCTAATAATATATCGGCGGAAATACAGACTCAATAAAAAATGTGTGCAAAAATCATAAAAAAACAAAAAATGAGAAACAAAAATTGTAAATAATGTTCACTAACAGATAAAAGTGTGTTATAATTAAATAATCATAACCTGTAACTGTTCAGTGCCTCGCGAAACAGCAGACTGACGAATAGTTACCATAACTACAACAAGAGGTGATTGCATGATTAAGAAAGAAATGATAGCTATGCTTCTGGCCGGCGGTCAGGGCAGCAGACTGGGTGTACTGACAGAAAAAGTAGCGAAACCTGCAGTTGCTTTTGGCGGGAAATATCGTATCATAGATTTTCCTTTAAGTAACTGTATTAATTCAGGCATCGATACAGTAGGTGTATTGACACAGTATCAGCCATTGCGACTTAATACACATATCGGAATTGGTATTCCATGGGATCTTGACAGAAACGAAGGTGGTGTAACAGTACTGCCGCCTTACGAGAAGAGTACCAGCAGTGAGTGGTACACAGGAACAGCCAATGCAATTTTCCAGAATATGGATTACATGGAACAGTATAATCCGGATTATGTCCTGATCTTATCCGGTGACCATATCTATAAGATGGATTATGAAGTAATGCTTGATTTCCATAAAGCGAATAAAGCGGATGTGACGATTGCCTGTATGCCGGTACCTATTGAGGAAGCAAGCCGTTTTGGTATCATGGTAACAGATGACATAGGACGCATTACGGAGTTTGAGGAGAAACCGGAGCATCCAAGCAGCAATCTGGCGTCCATGGGAATTTATATTTTCAGCTGGCCTGCTTTAAAGGAAGCACTGATGTCTCTGAAGGATCAGAACAGCTGTGATTTTGGCAAACATGTTCTCCCATACTGCAAGGAGAAAGGTGAGAGACTTTTCGCCTACGAATACAATGGATACTGGAAGGATGTAGGAACACTGGGTTCTTATTGGGAGGCCAATATGGAACTGATCGATATTATTCCGGAATTTAATCTCTATGAAGAATTCTGGAAGATTTACACAAAGGGAGATATTATCCCGCCTCAGTATATTTCAGCAGATGCGGTTACAGACAGATGTCTGATCGGTGAGGGTGCAGAAATTTACGGGGAAATACATAATTCTGTGATCGGACCAAATGTTGTGATCGGAAAAGGCAGCGTGATCCGTGATTCCATTATCATGCGCAATTCTACCATTGGTGAGGGCGTACAGATGGATAAGGCTATTATTGCCGAGGATGTTACTATTGGAAACAATGTTGTACTGGGATGTGGTGAGGAAGCTCCGAATGTGCTGAAACCTGCAGTTTATGCATTTGGAATTGCTACGGTTGGTGAACGCAGCGTGATCCCGGATAATGTAAGGATCGGAAAGAATACAGCAATCTCAGGTATAACTGTTCCTGAGGATTATCCTGATGGTGAGCTGGCCGGCGGACAGGTAATTACAGCAAAGGACGGTGACGAATAATGAGAGCGATAGGTATTATTTTGGCTGGCGGTAATAATAACCGCATGAGAGAATTATCAAATAAGAGGGCAATCGCAGCAATGCCGATCGCCGGAAGCTACAGAAGTATCGACTTCGCACTGAGCAACATGGCGAGTTCTCATATTCAGAGAGTTGCTGTTCTGACACAGTACAATGCCCGTTCTCTGAATGAACATTTAAGCTCTTCCAAATGGTGGGATTTCGGAAGAAAACAGGGTGGTCTCTTTGTATTTACACCTACGATCACAAAAGAGAACAGTCTGTGGTATCAGGGAACAGCAGATGCTATTTATCAGAATCTGGAATTCCTTAAAAGCAGTCATGAACCATATGTAGTGATCGCATCCGGCGACTGCATTTATAAGATGGATTACAACAAGGTTCTTGAATATCATATTGCGAAACGTGCAGATGTTACGGTAGTATGCACTACCTGCGATAATCCCAGTGAGATTGAGAGATTTGGTGTTCTCCGTATGAATGAGGACTGCAGGATTGAGGAATTTGAAGAGAAGCCAATGGTTTCTTCTTATAATACAATTTCAACAGGTATCTATGTTATCCGAAGAAGACAGTTGATCGAACTGATCGAGAGAGCTGCACTGGAAGGCAGACATGATTTTGTAAAGGATATTCTGATCCGCTACAAGAATCTTAAGAGAATCTATGGATATAAGATTGACACATACTGGAGCAATATCTCCACAGCAGAAGCATATTATAAGACAAATATGGATTTCCTGAAACCGGAGATCAGAAACTATTTCTTTAAACAGGAACCGACAATTAAGACAAAGATTGATGATCTGCCTCCTGCAAAATACAATCCGGGAGCACAGGTGAAGAACAGCCTGGTTGCCAGCGGATGTATTATCAATGGTACGGTGGAGAATTCCGTTCTTTTTAAAGACGTATTTGTAGGAAATAACTGCGTGATCAAGAACTCTGTGATTTTAAACAATGTATATCTGGGAGATAATACTCATATTGAGAACTGCATTGTTGAAAGCCGGGATACTATTCGTGCAAATTCGTATTACTGTGGCGACGGTGAAGTGAAGATCGTCGTGGAGAAAAATGACAGATATATACTGTAAATAAAACAGCCGGATAGATTCGGTAAATCGAAAGGAGTAAATTTGTATCATGAATATTACTGACGTGCGTGTGAGGAAGGTAGCAAAAGAAGGAAAGATGAAAGCGGTTGTTTCCATAACGATCGATGATGAATTTGTAGTACATGATATCAAGGTGATTGAAGGAGAAAAAGGGTTATTTATCGCTATGCCAAGCCGTAAGGCAACAGACGGAGAATATCGTGATATTGCACATCCGATCAATTCTGCAACACGTGACAGGATCCAGACGATCATTCTGGACAAGTTCCAGGAAGTTATGGATGCGGAACCGGAAGAAGCTGCAGCTGCGGAATAACCGGTGAATAAAGAACTGTAAACAAATAAGAAGAAGCACAGGCACTGTCTCTGAAAAAGGGGCAGTGCCTGTTTTTGCTGAGCATTAGTGAAGATAAAATGTTGTTACTGTTCACTGGCAGTATCCCGCGAGGTGTTTTTTGTGAGCGAAGGTCACAGAAAACCCGAGACATACCGCGCGACTTTATGCGATTAGCATAAAGTCTGTGCATCGCGAAGCGTGTTACTGAGAACGGAGTGAACAGCGACAAAATGTTACATAATTATTACATAAATTAATAAAAAGTGTTGATTTTTTTACGAAATATGATATACTGGGTTTCAGATTAACGAGAAAGGTGATTAATTTATGAAGAAAAAAGTTTTTTCATTACTGCTGGCCGGAATGCTTACTTTTTCTATGGGAACAACTGCATATGCAACAGAAGATGCGATCGCTGACATGCAGGCTCAGAAACAGCAGGCAGAAGCCGGACTTGCCCAGACACAGGCGAATATTGACAGCCTTCAGAGCAAGAAGCAGGAGCTGGAGAACTATCTGTCTGATTTGAATACACAGTATGAAGACCTGACTAATGCGATTTCTGAACTCAGCATACAGGCCGGAGAGAAAGAGAATGAGCTGAAACAGCTTCACACAGAATTAAAGAAAGCTAAGAAAGCATTAAATAAACAGTACGATGATATGAAACTCCGCATCCAGTATATGTATGAGAATGGTGGTACATCTGCATTAGAGACTTTGCTGTCATCTAAGGATCTTTCTGAGTTCCTCAACAATGCAGAGAGTGTTGCGAAGATTTCCCAGTATGACAGGACTATGCTGGAGAAATGCGAGAACCTTCAGAACACTATCAAAGATCAGGAAACAACTGCTGAGGAAGAGAAGGCTGCTATTGATCAGCTTCTTGAAGAGAGAGCGGCCAAACAGCAGGAGGTTCAGAATCTTGCAGCAAGCACAAGTGATAACATCTCTTCCTATGTAAGCCAGATCAGCGCAAGCCAGGAAGAAGCAGCAGCACTGACTGCAGAAATCAACAATGCAGATAACAGCATTGCTCAGCTTGTGCAGCAGGCAGAAGAGGAAAAAGCAGCCAGAGAGGCAGCGCAGGCACAGGCCGAAGCAGAGGCGGCAGCGGCACAGGAACAGGAACAGGATGCAGAAGAGAGTTCTGATGATTATGAAGAAGATACAGATTCCTATGAGGAAGACTCTTCGGACAGTCAGGATTCTTCGGAGACTGAAGGATCTGAGGATACTTCTGAAGATTCAGGGGATTCTGATGATGAAGATACATACGAAGAGAACGATGCAGATTTCTATGAGGGAGACTCTGACAGCAATGAATCAGAAGATACATCTGACAGCCAGGCATCCTCAGACAGTTCTTCCGGTCAGGGAAAATACCTTGGCAACTTTACACTGACTGCATATTGCAACTGTGCACAGTGCTGCGGTACAGCAGGTAACCTGACAGCCAGCGGAACAGTTCCGACAGCAGGACGTACTGTAGCTATGGCGGGAGTACCCTTTGGAACACAGCTTCTGATCAACGGAAATGTATACACAGTAGAGGATCTGGGAACACCTTATGGACATGTTGATATTTATTGTGACAGCCATTCAGAAGCATTAAGCTTCGGACTTCAGTCTGCTGAGGTTTATCAGTTGAACTGATAACAAAACAATAATGTGATTAAGAACTCTGGTAAAACAGGGTTCTTTTTTTCGGATTTTTGCCCGGATTGCTATAACATAGGTGGTTTAACTTGAGGATTCAGATGCCTGATGATAAAATGATATATCAGATTTATATACGGTAAAATATAATTGGAATGGAGATAAACAATGAGAATCTGTGGCTTTAATAAAACGACATTGCTGGACTATCCGGGAAAGGTAGCCAGTACTATATTTCTGGGTGGATGCAATTTCCGCTGTCCGTTCTGTCAGAATGGTATATTGGTTGTGGCTCCCGGAGAACAGCCGAATTACAGTCAGGAGGAACTTTTGACTTTTTTGAAAAAAAGAAAGGGGATTCTGGACGGGGTCTGCATTTCAGGAGGGGAACCTACACTGTCAGATGGTCTGGAGGAATTTCTGGGAAAAATCAAAGAGCTGGGCTATGCTGTTAAACTGGACACCAATGGCTCACGTCCGAAGATTGTAAAACATCTGGCAGAAGCCGGACTGATCGATAAAGTAGCTATGGATATCAAAGCCTGTCCGGATAACTATGGAAATCTGACCGGAATAGAAAAGCCTGATATGGACAGTATTTTTGAGACAGCAGATTTTCTGCTGCATGGGAATCTGGACTATGAATTCAGAACAACAGTAGTACGGGAACTGCATACGCAAAAGGATTTTGAAGAAATCGCCGGGTGGCTGGCAGGAGCGAAAGAATATTATCTGCAGGCTTATAAGGACTCAGATGGAGTCCTCAGGCCTGGATATGGAAGCTATACTTTTGAAGAACTTCAGAATTTTCAGAAGATCCTTCAAAAGACGATTTTATCTGTGGGAATCCGGGGCATCGATTAAACGATACCAGTAACCGCCGCGCATTTTTGGAATCTCTATATAGCTGCTTTCTTTGAAGTAAGGAAAGCCAAACATATTTGCCATAAAGCGTTCCTGCTGATTATAAACGCCGGGAACGCCGAGGATATACTGTCCGTTATTTCTTTGTCCTAAAAGCAAATATCCGAAATTATAATGCCCATACTGGAGAAAACGGTTATTGCGCAGTGCACAGTAATGCCGCGGAAAATGCTTCAGGTCATCAAGGTGTATCTTCCATGCAGAAATCAGTTCGCCATCGGAGAAGGGGGAAAATTCGGCAGAGGTTTTTCTGTTTTCTGCATTTCTTTCCGGGACAGGATTGCCGGCATTTTCAGAACTATTGGAATCTTCAACAGTATTATCTGAGATATAGGATGACTCTGTTCCTGGCTTGTTATCAGATGTTCCCTGAGCCGGAATGTTGGCAGACGGTTCAATTGATAAAGAATCGTCAGGAACTTTTGTAAGCGAGATATCTTCGGGTTTTTCTGAAATATCTTCAAGTTCTTCGGGCATTTCCTGTAATACCATACCTGCCGGAACTTCGGGTTTCTGTGAAGTGATTTTCGCAGATTCAGGAATATCTGCGTCAGGCATAGCTTTTATTTCATGGAAATTCTCCGGACGTATAGGCTGATCGTCCCATTCAGTACCAAAGAATCCGCCAGTATCTGAAGTAATGATCATTCCGCCCAACTTACCCATTGCAACGCCGGAGTCATTCATATCTGTTGCATCTGTTATGATCAGGCATTCTACAGTTTCTTTTTCTGTCTCGCAGGTATCCAGAAGAATTCCGTTGATCAGGCCATCCTTTCGTGTAAATCCATAAATATTGCATTTTACATTTTCAGGCAGCCCCGGACAATGCAGATGAATCTCAACAGAACATTGCTGATCTTTTACTTCAACTTTAATAAATCCGCAATTGCTGCCTTTCTTTCCGCTTTCATAGTCATATACATATGCGATAAAACGCCGATATCCAGCCAAAATCCTTCCTCCGTAAAACCAGATTCAATAATGTATATGACCATCAGAAGAAAATATTCGAAAAAATTAAAAAAATTTGAAAAAATCTATTGACAAACTGTAATTTTATTAATATAATAGCACTTGCATTGACGAAGCGTGGCTCAGTTTGGTAGAGCGCTGCGTTCGGGACGCAGAGGTCGTGGGTTCGAATCCCGTCGCTTCGACTACGCATAGGAAGTCTGAAACCAATTGGTTTTCAGGCTTTCTTTTTGCTATTCTGGTAGTGATGCAACAGCAGAAAGGAAAAGAAAAGTTGACAGATCAGGAACGTTTTATGAAAGAAGCTATCCGTCAGGCGAAGAAGGCAGAAGCTCTGGAAGAAGTGCCAATCGGCTGTGTGATCGTGCATGAGGGTAAGATCATCGCACGTGGATATAACAGAAGAAACACAGATAAAAATACACTCTCCCATGCAGAACTGAATGCAATCCGCAAAGCCAGTAAAAAACTTGGAGACTGGCGGCTGGAGGGATGCACTATGTATGTGACGCTGGAACCATGCCAGATGTGCTCCGGGGCACTTGTCCAGTCCAGAATAGATGAAGTAGTGATCGGCTGTATGAATGCCAAAGCGGGCTGCGCAGGTTCTGTGATGAATCTTTTACAGGTGGATGGATTTAATCATCAGGTAAAGATTACACAGGGAGTTCTGGAAGAGGAATGTTCTTCTATGTTATCCGAGTTTTTCAGAAAGCTTCGTGAGAAAAAGAAGCAGGAAAAGGCAGCCCTTAAAGCTGCACAGGAAAATCCAGAGGGAGAACCGGAATAATAAAAGTAAAAGACAGATAAAAACAGGAAGAATCTTAAAGGCAATAAGAGTAATAAAAATAACAGAAGTAATGTTACAGGTAGAAATAAAAAGAGGCGAATAAAAAGAATGAAAAAAGATACAACAAACGACATGACCGTCGGCAGTCCGGTGAGCCTGATAATAAAATTTATGATCCCAATGTGCCTGGGAAATCTTTTTCAGCAGTTTTATAATATTGCAGATTCCATTGTTGCCGGAAAATTTATCGGAGTAAATGCCCTTGCAGCTATCGGAAGCACCGGTTCACTGATGTTTTTTGTGACTGGCTGGCTGAATGGACTCAGCAGTGGATTTGCGATTATCGTAGCCCAGATGTTCGGAGCGAAAAAGTTTGACAGGATGCGCCATTATGTTGCCATGTCCATTTACCTTATGGCTGCATTTTCCATTGTCATGACAATAGGTTTCAGTCTTGCGAACAAACCAATTCTGCATCTGATGAATTCGCCGGAAGAGGTATTTGGTGACGTAACTGCATATATGGGAATTATTTATGCAGGTCTTATTATCACAGGTGCATATAATGCACTTGCGGCTTTCCTGCGTGCGCTGGGTGACTCCAAGTCGCCATTGTATTTCCTGATCATTTCGGCTGTGATCAATGTTATTCTGGATGTAGTTTTTATTGTAGTCTTTGGAATGGGTGTAGAAGGATGCGGATATGCCACAGTGATCGCACAGGGAATTTCGGCAGTGTGTTGCCTGATTTATATTGTAAAAAGATTTCCGATCCTTCATCTGGAACAGAAGGATTTTGAGATATGCTGGGACAGTTTCGGCAGACTTCTGAAGCTTGGAATTCCTATGGGACTGCAGTTTTCAATTACAGCAATCGGAACCATTATTGTACAGAGCGCGGTCAATATTTACGGACCTGTACATATGGCCGGATTCTCTGCTGCCGGTAAGATCCAGAATATTTTTGCCACAGTATTTACAGCCTTCGGTGCAACCATAGCAACCTATGTAGGTCAGAACAGGGGCGCAGGAAAAATGGATCGTGTGAAACAGGGAGTCCGTTACACGCAGATGATGGTCCTGGGATGGAGCGTTTTTGTTATGTTCCTGATGTTTTTCTTCGGAAAATATCTGACATATCTTTTCGTAGATCCATCGGAACAGGACGTAGTAAATGTGTCTGTTACTTATTTCCGGACAGTATTCTGGGCATATCCGTTTCTCGGAAGTATTTTCCTCTATCGAAATACTCTGCAGGGAATGGGATATGGACTTGTACCAATGCTTGGCGGGGTATTTGAACTGGTGGCGAGAACCGGAATTGTCGTATTGATTGCGGGACATACTTCCTTTGCCGGTGTCTGTATGGCTGACCCGACCGCATGGATCGCCGCACTGATCCCACTGATTCCTTATTATTTTCATGTGATGAAGAAATATAAGAACAAAAGTCAGGTACAGGTAGTAGAGGATTAATTATTCTTTATCTGATGGAAATTGTATAAGGCTCTTTCCCGCTTCTGTTAATATATGGACTTTTGTAAACCACAAAAATAAGAAAAGCATTCAGAAAATTATCAACAGATAAAATTCTGAATGCTTTTTTATATGATGAGCTACATCAAGAATATTCTTTTTTGCGCGCCGCACTTCGGAATGGTCCCACAGACGTTACCTCTACAGTTAACTCAGCCCAGGCACCCTTACGGCACACGAGAGCTTCTGCTTAGTGCTGCTACATTCCTGTCCTGACACGGTTCACAGATTCCTGTTGCGTAAGACCCAAACGTCAACGCCACTTATAGAGGGCAGCTCCACAGGATACAAGCCTCGGATTGGCATCACCCCTGCTGTAGCGGATTGCAGGTACAGGGCACCGCTATCTCCCCGGCTGCGCATTTCTGATTATATAGGCAGGAGGCTGTTTTGTCAATAGTGAATCATTATAGTAAAACTTATTACTGGGAACGGAGTGAACAGTAACGAACGTAGTGCGTGAATAGTAACTAAAACTTTTCTAACACTATTGTATGAAAACGATAAATATTATATAATAAACAGAAATAAACTATCTTTATTCTGGAAATGGATATGCCAGAGTACACAACATGTCTTGTATGTATGGATATGGATAATTCTTAAAACACAGAAATGGAGGATACTATCATGATTAAAAGAATAGGTATGCTTACCAGCGGCGGTGATTGTCAGGCACTTAACGCTACCATGCGAGGAGTAGTAAAGGGACTGAGCAACAATTTGGATGAACTGGAAGTTTATGGATTTGATGATGGATATAAAGGACTGATCTATGGTAAATACCGTATGCTCACATCCAAAGATTTTTCCGGAATCCTTACACAGGGCGGCACAATCCTCGGAACATCCAGACAGCCATTCAAACTGATGCGTGTCCCGGATGAGAATGGCCTGGACAAGGTTGAAGCAATGAAGCAGACTTATTATAAACTCTGCCTGGACTGCCTTGTGATCCTTGGCGGAAATGGTACACAGAAGACAGCAAACCTTCTGAGAGAAGAAGGACTGAACATTATCCATCTTCCAAAGACTATTGATAATGACATCTATGGCACAGACATGACCTTTGGTTTCCAGAGTGCGGTAAACATTGCCACAAATGCCATTGACTGTATCCATACGACAGCATCTTCACATGGACGTGTATTTATCGTAGAGATCATGGGACACAAGGTAGGAAGTCTGACACTTCATGCAGGTGTTGCAGGCGGTGCGGATATCATCCTGATTCCTGAGATCCCATATGATATCAAAAAAGTTACCGCAGCGATCCAGAAACGTGCCAAAGCAGGCAAGCGTTTCACAATCCTTGCAGTTGCAGAAGGTGCGATTTCCAAAGAAGACGCAGAACTTCCTAAAAAGAAATACAAAGAGAAACTGGAAGCCCGAGCAAAGAAATATCCGTCCGTTTCCTATGAGATTGCTGACCAGATCTACAAAGAGATCGGAAGCGAAGTCCGCGTTACAGTTCCGGGACATACACAGAGAGGCGGAGAACCATGTCCGTATGACCGCGTTCTTTCCACAAGAATCGGTGCAGGTGCAGCGCAGGCGATCATGGATGGTGAATATGGCATCATGATCGGCGTGGTAAACGGCAAAATTAAACGTGTACCTCTTGAAGAGTGTGCAGGTAAGCTTAAGATGGTATCACCGAAAGATCAGCTTGTAGTTGCTGCCAAACAGATCGGTATCAGCTTTGGTGACTGATTAAGTGAAACAGTACTTGACTGACAGATACTTTTTCATATAAGATATGGATGTAAAAAAGACCGCCGCGGGAATTTTTTCCGCGGCGGCTGTGATAATAAGATAGAGATAACTATTTGGCGCGCTGCTGACAGTGGGGGTGCTGAATAGTTACGATAGGAGTTTACTCATGAGTTACACTGCTCTTTACAGAAAGTTCAGACCGGATAATTTCGCGGATGTCAAAGGTCAGGATCACATAGTGACTACTCTGACAAATCAGATTAAGCATAACCGTATCGGCCATGCGTATCTGTTCTGCGGCACCAGAGGAACCGGTAAAACAACAGTAGCCAAAATTCTGGCGAAGGCAGTCAACTGTGAGCATCCCGTAAATGGCAGCCCCTGTAATGAATGTGCCATGTGCAAGGCAATCCAGGCAGGAACTGCAATGAATGTGATCGAGATCGATGCTGCATCCAACAATGGTGTGGATAATATACGTGAGATCAGAGAAGAGGTTTCTTACCGCCCTACAGAAGGTAAATATAAAGTATATATTATTGATGAGGTTCATATGCTTTCCACAGGTGCCTTCAATGCCCTGCTGAAAACACTGGAGGAACCACCGTCTTATGTTATGTTTATCCTGGCAACTACAGAGGCGCACAAGATTCCGATTACGATTTTATCCAGATGCCAGAGATATGATTTCCACAGGATCACCATAGACACTATCGCGGCCAGACTGGATGAACTGCTCAAAGTTGAAGGTGTAGAAGCTGAGGAAAAAGCAGTCCGATATGTAGCGAAAGCGGGAGATGGTTCCATGCGAGATGCGCTCAGCCTTCTCGACCAGTGTATTGCTTTTTATCTTGGACAGGAACTTACCTATGATAAAGTTCTGGAGGTTCTGGGAGCCGTTGACACCGAAGTGTTTAGCAAGCTTTTGCGAAAAGTGATCCGGGGAGATGTGACAGGTTCCATTCATATCCTGGAGGAACTGATCGTAGGAGGCAGGGAACTGAGCCAGTTTGTGGGAGATTTTACCTGGTATATGAGAAATCTTCTTCTCGTTAAGACTTCTGAGAATCCGGAGGAAGCGATCGATGTCTCATCCGACAACATGAAGCTTCTGAAAGAAGAGAGCACCATGCTGGATGTGGAGACGCTGATGCGGTATATCCGTATTTTTTCGGATTTGTCCAACCAGATCCGATATGCAACCCAGAAAAGGGTTCTCGTGGAGATTGCACTGATCAAGCTGTGCCGTCCTGCAATGGAGACTAATCTGGACTCTGTTTTGGACAGACTGCGTGTGCTGGAACAGCGGATGGATGAACGTCCGGTACAGCAGGTGATCGTGCAGCAGGGTTCAGGGAAAATGCCGGCAGAAACCGGGGCAGTTCAGGAGCCGGCGGGAAACAAAGCACCGGCGAAAGCGGCACCGGAAGATTTGCAGAAGATCGTGGCAGGCTGGAGAGTGATCACAGGACAGACAACAGGGATGTTCAAACAGATGCTTCAGAAATCTGTTCCGAAGTATAACAGTGAGACAGGAGAACCTGTTCTTTATGTGGAATTTCAGGATTTTCTGGGGCAGTCCTATGTGGACAATCCGGAAGCGAAGAAAGAGCTTCAGGACATCATCACTGCTCAGACAGGAAAAACAGTAGAGATCCAGATGCTGGTGGCAGATAAGCATCAGCATACAAATCTGGCAAATATCACAGTGGACCAGGCGATAAAGAATAATATCCACATTGATGTTGTGATAGAGGAAGATCCTGATGAGGAAAAAGGAGAATAAATATTGTTACTGTTCACACACCACTATCCCGCGAGGTGTTTTGGCATGAATATGCCAAAATCCCGAGACATACAAGCCAAAATTCTATTGCCGCAGGCAATCTGGAATGAATTTTGGCTACGTTACTGTGAACGGAGTGAACAGTAACTAAATATTCTCCGGACAGGAAAAGGCAGTAAATAATAAGGCAATAAATAGCAAGGAGGACATCACAAATGGCAAAACGTGGAGGATTCCCGGGAATGGGTATGCCGGGAAATATGAATAATCTTATGAAACAGGCGCAGAAAATGCAGCGCCAGATGGAAGAGAACCAGAAAGCTCTGGAAGAGAAAGAATTTACGGCTACTGCAGGAGGCGGAGCTGTAGAGGTAACTATCTCCGGTAAGAGAGAGGTGACAAAAGTAAAGCTTCAGGAGGAAGTTGTAGATCCGGATGACATCGAAATGCTGGAAGATCTCATCGTTGCAGCTACAAACGAAGCACTTCGCAAAGTGGAAGAAGAATCTACAGCTGTTATGTCTAAACTGACAGGTGGTCTGGGCGGACTTGGCGGAGGTCTTCCATTCTGATGGAATACTACAGCAGTCATATCAATAAGCTGATCGAGCAGCTTTCCCATCTTCCGGGAATCGGTGCGAAATCAGCACAGAGACTGGCATTTCACATCATGAATATGCCAAAGGATCAGGTAGAGCAGCTTACCTCTTCCATTACCGGTGCCAGAGAGAATGTACAGTATTGCAAGTGCTGCTGTACTCTGACAGACAGAGAGATCTGTCCCATCTGCAGCAATGATAAGCGTGATCATTCAGTGATCATGGTGGTAGAGAATACAAGAGATCTTGCAGCTTATGAAAAAACAGGCAAGTTTGATGGCGTTTATCATGTTCTTCATGGTGCAATCTCTCCAATGCTTGGAATCGGGCCGGATGATATCAAACTGAAAGAACTCATGCAGCGTCTGGCAAAGGATGAGGTAAAGGAAGTGATTATTGCTACCAATTCCAGTCTGGAGGGGGAAACAACGGCAATGTATATCAGTAAGCTGATCAAACCTACCGGGATCAAAGTCAGCAGGATTGCAAGCGGAGTTCCGGTAGGAGGAGATCTGGAATATATTGACGAAGTGACTCTTTTACGTGCTCTTGAGGGGCGTGTGGAGCTTTAAGGTTACTGTTCTGACAAAAGATCATCGGAAAAGGAGGCATCACTTTGTCTAAAAAGAAAGCAACTTCTTCTGACGTGGCAAAGAGGGCAGGAGTCTCCCAGGCAACTGTTTCCATGGTCCTGAATAAGAAATATAATGTTTCTTTTTCCAGAGAAACAGTGGAGAAGGTAGAGCAGGCAGCCAGAGAATTAGGTTATCATCTTCCTGGACGAAAGAACAGAAAAGAAAGCCGGAAAGAGAAGCTGATCGTTGTTTTTTGCCCTACGCTTACAAGCCCGTATTATGTATTGCTTCTGCAGGGGATTGAAGCAGTGGCGAACAAGCAGGGATATGGTGTCTTTATCTGTAATACACAGAGAGATCCCCGTCTGGAGGAGAAGTATCTGCGCATGATGGGTACAATAGAGCCGCTTGGCATTATCTACTGCTGTAATCCAAATCCGGATTTTCAGCAGCAGGTAGAGGAACTGGCGCAGACAATCCCACTGGTTATCATCAGTAATAAAGAGAAAACTACAACTATAGATGCCATTAATCAGGATAATACAGTTGTGGGAAGGATGATGGCAAGACATCTGCTTGATCTGGGGCACAGAGATGTAGCGTTTATCACTCCGCCCCTGACAAGGAGACAATGGCAGAGAACGAAACGTGTAAATGGTTTTGTGAAAGAGTTTGAGAAAGAAGGCCTGAAGGATCATGTGATCATTAAGGCTGCGGATGAAGCTATCGATATGCAGATCCCACGGATGGATTCGGAATATTCGATGGGTTATGAGCTTACTATGGAGCTTCTGGATGAAGGCAGGGAATTTACAGCTATTGCAGGCCAGAATGATATGATGGCTATTGGTGCGCTGGATGCTCTCCATGAAGCAAGGATTCATGTACCCAAGGATGTATCGGTGATTGGGTGCGATAATATCTTTTATTCGGGAATACGGAAGATCTCTCTTACTACGATCGATCATTTCGTAGCCCTTAAAGGCAGAGATGCCTGTGATATTATACTGCACAAAATCGATGAGCAGGACCGTTTTCTCACAGATTCTGCTCCTGTCAGTCTCTATAATATTGAATATACCCCCAAGCTGATAGCGAGACGCACTACAGGGTATGTCAGAACCAAAAAAAATAATTAAATACGTCGAATGAAAATTATTAATAATAATTTATCGAAACTGCAGAACAGTTATTTGGTATAGAGCTGTGTGGCGAGGTAGATTGCGAATATCTACCCGGCAGGCATTTTCTGGAAACGTACCAAAATTTCAGGATGTGCGGCTGAAATCCGATATCAGAAATGATTTCTGACGGAGGTTTCCTGCAACAGCAAAGACAGCGAACAGTTACGAAAAGAAATGGTTATAAAACATATTGTATATTGCATGTTGATAACAACGAATATATGCTTTGACTGAAAAATAAAGAATTAATAAGACATGCGATTATTAATAAAGAAATTATTAATAATCTTTTGCCACGCTTGACCTGAATGTAAAGTCTGTTATAATGAAACCATCAGATCAATGAACGATTATGACAAGCAAAAATCAGGAGGGTTAAGAACATGAAATTTTTTATTGACACAGCAAAAGTAGAAGATATTAAGGCAGCTAATGATATGGGTGTAATCTGTGGTGTTACCACAAATCCGTCTCTTATCGCAAAAGAAGGAAGAGATTTCAAGGAAGTAATCAAAGAGATCACATCTATCGTAGACGGACCGATCAGCGGTGAAGTAAAAGCTACTACAACAGATGCAGAAGGAATGATCAAAGAGGGACGTGAGATTGCAGCCATTCATCCGAATATGATTGTTAAAATTCCTATGACAGTAGAAGGTCTGAAAGCAGTTAAGGTTCTTCATGCAGAAGGAATCAAGACAAACGTTACTCTGATCTTCACTGCTAACCAGGCACTTCTGGCTGCAAGAGCAGGTGCTACTTATGTATCTCCGTTTCTTGGAAGACTGGATGACATTTCCACAAGAGGTGTTGATCTGATCCGCGAGATCGCTGAGATTTTTGAAGTGGCAGGAATCGAGACAGAAATCATCGCAGCAAGCGTAAGAAATCCGATCCATGTAACAGACTGTGCACTTGCAGGTGCTGACATTGCAACTGTTCCGTACAATGTAATCGTACAGATGACAAAACATCCTCTGACAGATGCAGGTATTGAGAAATTCCAGAAAGATTATAAAGCAGTATTCGGCGAATAAGGAGAATTTACCACAATGGAAAAATTAGAACTTCAGAAAATTGCAAACGAAGTCCGTAAAGACATCGTTACTGCATTACATTCTGCAAAAGCAGGACATCCGGGCGGATCTCTGTCTGCAGCAGATGTATTCACTTATTTATATTTTGAAGAAATGAATATTGATCCAAAGGATCCTAAGAAGGCTGATCGTGACCGTTTCGTACTTTCCAAAGGCCACACAGCACCGGGATACTACTCTGCACTTGCAGAAAGAGGCTTTTTCCCAAAAGAAGATCTGAAGACTCTTCGTCATCTGGGTTCCTATTTACAGGGACATCCGGATATGAAACATATCCCGGGTGTTGATATGTCCAGCGGTTCTCTGGGACAGGGAATCTCTGCAGCAGTTGGTATGGCGCTTTCTGCCAAATTAAGCAATGAAAGCTATCGTGTATACACCTTATTAGGTGACGGCGAAATTCAGGAAGGCCAGGTTTGGGAAGCTGCTATGTTTGCAGGCTTCAGAAAACTGGACAATCTTGTAGTGATCGTGGATAATAATGGACTTCAGATCGACGGTAAGGTTGATGAAGTATGTTCTCCATACCCGATTGATAAGAAATTTGAGGCATTTAACTTCCATGTGATTAACGTTGCAGACGGAAATGATATGGATCAGTTAAGAGCTGCTTTTGATGAAGCAAAAGCTACTAAGGGAATGCCTACAGCTATCATTATGAAAACTGTAAAAGGAAAAGGTGTTTCCTTTATGGAAAATCAGGTTGGATGGCATGGAAAAGCTCCGAATGACGAGCAGTATGCACAGGCAATGGAAGAGTTAGAAAAGGCAGGTGAAGCATTATGTCAGAAGTAAAGAAGATTGCAACAAGAGCAAGCTACGGTGCTGCGCTGGTTGAATTAGGTAAGAAACATGAGAACCTGGTCGTTCTGGACGCTGACCTTGCTGCAGCTACTCAGACTGGCGTATTCAAAAAAGAATTTCCGGAGCGTCATATTGACTGTGGTATTGCCGAGTGTAATATGATGGGCATTGCCGCAGGTCTGGCTACTACAGGAAAAGTTCCATTTGCCAGCACATTTGCAATGTTTGCAGCAGGACGTGCTTTTGAGCAGGTTCGTAACTCTATTGCATATCCGAAGATCAATGTAAAAATTGGCGCTACTCATGGCGGAATTTCTGTAGGTGAAGATGGTGCTACCCATCAGTGTTGTGAGGATTTTGCTCTTATGAGAGTAATTCCGGGAATGGTTGTTGCCTGCCCTTCTGATGATATTGAAGCAAAAGCTATGGTAGAAGCAGCTTATGAGCATGTTGGTCCTGTATATATGAGATTTGGACGTCTGGCAGTTCCGGTTATCAATGACAGACCGGACTATAAATTTGAATTAGGCAAAGGTATTGTCCTTCGTGAAGGAAAAGACCTTACGATCATTGCAAACGGTCTCTGCGTAGCTCCTGCTCTTGAAGCTGCAGAGAAGCTTGCGGCAGACGGCGTAGATGCAAAAGTAATCAATATCCATACGATTAAGCCTCTGGATGAAGAACTTGTAGTTGCAGCAGCCAAAGAAACAGGCAAGGTTGTAACTGTAGAAGAGCATTCAGTAATCGGCGGACTTGGTGGAGCAGTATGCGAATGCCTGTCTGAGAAAGCACCTGTACCTGTAAAACGTATCGGTGTAAATGATGTATTCGGAGAATCCGGTCCTGCCACAGCTCTTCTTGAGAAATATGGTCTTGATGCAGAAGGTATCTACAAACAGATCAAAGAATTTGTATAATTTACGATTCCCTGTGTGATGGTATCTGCCAGAGAGATTACCGTAGACAGGCGGGTAGTCTGAAGGGTTAGCTGTTCCAGTACACCTGCAATGTTTACAATCCCTGTGATATGGATATCACCAACAGGAGGAAGTTCTTTCTGAACTGCAGCACCTGGGTAAAGTGCACCATCTGCGATGGTCACATACCCCAGGTGCTTTTTTTGTCCAAGAGAGGCATCCACTGCAATAACCAGACCTTCGGGATGCAGAATTTTGATCTGGCGGGAAATTCTGGAAAGATTTAAAGCATGTACGGGGCTTTTCAGGGTACCGTAAACATAAACGCCATGAGTGTCCGTATTCAGATGTTCAAGTAACTGGTGTCCGATATAGGGACCGAGACAGTCTCCTGTCACGCGGTCACTTCCGATACACAGAAAAACCAGTTCCGACCATCTGCCGGGATATTGAAGAATACATTTATTTAAAAGAAAAGCGATTTCCTCAGCAGAACTGCTTTTCTGTGAGTCCACATAAAATACCATAAAACCTCCCTGATCGTATTTATGTACTCGCAGAGTCTCTATTGTACCTGCACAAAAAGATTTCGAGAGCACATTATTGATTATATCTTTTAATTGCTATAGTCCCTTTGCTTCATAACAACAAGCTGCGAAGAGGCTTCTGATAACATCATATCCTTACCGGGATAAAAATATGCACTGTGCAAAATCTGTCGCCAAATTCTGGTAAATTCCTCTTACAATGTGATAAAATCTGCAATTTATCTGTGTTATCCTGATACCCGAAGGGGTGATGAGAGATGATAGAAGTAATCTATAAGGACGAATCTCAGGAAGGACAAAATGGTGAGGAACCGTTTGGATTACCCAGAAATATACGCCAGATCGGCCTGGCAGCCGAAGATTACAGGATTTATATGGAGGACTATGTGTACACATTTCTGGTAAGACTTGCCAGAGCGGAAGACTCTCTGGGAGAAGCAAAAACCAGAGTGGCAGTTCTTACAGGAAATCTTAAATGGCGTTCTCAGACAGCTTATCTGTTTATCAAAGGTGCTATTATAGCGGAGGAGATGGAGGCAGCACCTGATCATATCGATTTTTCGGAAAATCAATGGAAGCAGATACAGGAAGCCCAGAAGGAGTACTTCGAAGATCAGGAGATTGTGGGATGGTTCTTTTCACAGCCTCAGCTTCTCCTGAAAGTATCGGAAGTGATGTCAAAAGTACACATGAAACATTTTGGAGGAGAAAAAGTCCTGATGCTTATGGAACCTCAGGAAAGGGAAGATGCTTTCTTCCGTTATGAAAACAATGAAATGGTGCGTCTGGGAGGGTATTATCTTTATTATGAAAAAAATCCCGGTATGCAGACGTATATGATCGACAAAAATGAAGAACTTCAGCCGGAACCTCAGGAAAAATATGAAGATCAGGCTGTGAAAGATTTTCGCAAAATAATTGCAGATAAAAAGGAAACCAGGAAGGAGCCGGCAGCTCCTTCTGTTTTTTCATATGGATTAACTGCATGTCTGGCAATTGCAGTACTGACAGTGGGTGTTAATTTTTACAGAAGTTACCAGAATGTAAAACAGAACGAAAAGGAGAGCGCGACGGTTTCTTCAGTGATCGTTGAGGAGATAACGCCGTCTCCTGTTGTCGGGACTTCGAACAATGAAGCTGTCAGGCAGCATAAACAATACCGAACAGATATTATACAAAATGATGCAGGGAAGAATAAAAAGAATAATGAAGAGAATAATCAAAGCACCAGTGAAAAAGAAAATTCTGAAAAGAAAAACAATACTTCAGAGAAAAAAATATCAGCAGAGCAGACAGATACAGAACAAAAATCGGACAAAACAGAACAGCTTCCGGATGTAAAGACAGAAAAAGCAGATAAAACCGAACAAATCTACCAGCAGGAAGCAGATGAACGTAAAGCACAGAAACGTGTCAGGGAAGCTGTGCAGAAGGAAAACAGCGAAGCAGCGGGAAAAGCCCATGAGTCATATGTGATTCAGCCCGGCGATACTCTTTTTCAGATAAGTATGGACAGATACGGAAGTATCGAAGCCATAAGCCAAATCTGTAAATTGAATGGGATGTCAGCGGACGAAATCATTTATCCGGGACAAGTAATTGTATTACCTTAGAAAACTGTGCTATAATAAATGGCAAAAACTGAAACCTGATAATCAACAAAATGAAAGTGAGAAATAAGGTAAAGGCTAAAATGGCAAATACATTTAAGAAAATAATAAAAAAACATAAAAAGAAAAAGCTTCAGGCAGAGAGAAGCAGAAAAGCGAAAGCCCGGGAGAGAGCTGAAGAGGAATATGCAGATGATTATGAGCGCAGATTGTCCCGCCACAAAAGAAGTGTAGTGAAAAAGACAGTTATTACAGTGGTGGCGATAGCTGCTGCTGTAACGGCTGTGGGATTTTACATAGAGAAGAGAAGCTATCATACTTATAAAGTAGTCCAGACAAGTGAGCAGGAGGATATTGTTTCTACAAATTATGTTGAAATGGATGGAAATATCCTTCGATACAGTCCGGACGGGGTTTCCCTTGTTTCTGATAAGATGAGTACACTCTGGAGCGAAACCTATCAGATGCAGAATCCTGTGGCAGATGTTAACGGAACTCATGCGGTGATTGCGGATAAAGATGGAACAACTTTGGAGATTTATGATAAATCAGGAAAAACAGGCAGTGTAACTACTTCCTACAGTATTGTCAAAGCAAAAGTATCCAAAAGCGGTCTTGTTGCGGCAATCCTGGATGGTGGAGATGATACATGGATTGATTTTTATGGTACAGATGGAAGTCTGATTGCTGAAAATCAGACGAAGATAGATGATCCGGGATATCCCCTTGATATTGCTGTATCTGAAGACGGAGTGATCATGATGGTAACCTATCAGTTTGTAGATGGAAGTGATACGACCAGTTATGTGGCATTTTACAATTTTGGAGATGTAGGACAGAACGAGGATGACAGAATTGTCAGTGGATATAAGTATGAAGGCGTGGTAGTTCCGCAGATCCAGTATCTTGATAATAACCGGTCTGTAGCACTTAAAGATAATGGATTTACAATTTATCATGGAAGCCAGATTCCGAAGGAAGTAAAAACAGTAAAAGTAGATAAAGAAATTGTCAGTACTTTTTATGATAATGATATGATTGGTCTTGTGTTTAAGAATGACAGTAAAGACAAACAGTATACAATGGAAGTTTATACTACAGATGGCAAATTGAAATTCAAAGAAAACTTCAATATTCCATATACGACGATTAAATTAAGCGGTGGAAATATTCTGATGTACAACAGTTCCCAGATGTGTGTAATGAACAGCAGGGGAGTACAGAAATATCTTGGCAGTGTGGATGGAACGATCAAAGATTTCTTCAAAATCGGAATGAACAGATATCTTCTGGTATTGGACAGCGGTGTAGAGATAATAAAACTTAGTTAGGAGGATGAAAATGGCTTTAACGTGGGCCGGAGTCATTACGATACTTTTTCTGGCGGCTGCATGTGTCAGAGGTTATAGGCGGGGACTGATAAAAGAACTGGTTTCGCTTGTATGTGTTTTTCTGTCGATGGCGATCGTGTGGTTGATAAATCCTTATGTAAATGAGTTTATTCGGGAAAATACATCAATTTATGAAAAAGTACAGGAAAGTTGCCGGGAGTTTGTAGGAGAGGAATACAGCACATGGACAGGCAGTGGAGAAAGCCAGACTGAATTTATAAATGAAATGAATCTCCCGGAGCTGCTGAGGAATGGACTGGTTCAGAATAATAATTCTGACAGTTACCAGTATTTGGCTGTAACTACATTTTCGGATTATATTGCCCAATATCTGGCGAGAATGGCAGTGAACGGAATTTCTTTCCTGATTTCTCTGCTGATGTCGACGATTATGGTGAGGAGTATCACATGGATGCTGAATCTTGTGACGAGATTACCTGTGCTGCATGGCATGAACAAGGTAGCAGGAGCGTTGCTGGGGGCAGTTAAATTCCTTATAGTAATATGGATTATCTTTCTGGCTCTCACCATTGTGTGCAATACAAAGGCTGGTGAGGCGGCCCTTCAGATCATTAAGAAAGATTGCATCCTGAGTTTCATATATGACAGAGATATCCTGATCAGGATATTTATGAGTATCTTCTATTAAAAAGGTTTGGTATCTGTGGACCGTAGGTATCGGATCCAAATGTCTTCCTGCGCAAATGCGAACGATTTTTAAATCTTTACTCTGATATTGGGTCGTTAAAAATGAGGATATTATAGCGATATCGGAGATGGCGTAAAAAATATGTAAAAAAATGTAAAATAATACTTGACGCAAAAAGAAAATAATGATATGATAAATCCGCTTCTGAGTGAGGCGGATTTTTTTTGACAGACAACAGAGATTTGGTTGAATAAAGTTGAAAAAAATATAAAAAAAGTGTTGACAGGAAACTGAAGACATGATATTATATCAGAGTTGCTGATGCAGATGAAAAAGAACTTAAAAAATAAAATAAAAAAGTTCTTGACAAAGCAAAAAGCAAGTGATATAATAAACGAGCTGTCAGCCGAGAGGCGAAGACAGACAACCTTGATAACTAAACAGTGAAACACATACGATTCTCGAAAATTCT
>NZ_JAJCGT010000016.1:0-68443 GCF_020553185.1 Blautia sp. MSK18_10
CCGTCCAAATCCCAAGAGCATATTGTTCTTTTCTCTATTATAATATATTTATTGTGTCAGAACAAGTGTTTTGTGATTTTTTATAAATTTGAGCAGACATGCTCGAATGTGCAATTCATCCCATCACCTATAGGACGCCGCTGAAAAACTGTTTTTTCATACTATATACAGTGTCTCAAAGTTGATTGATGTACTTTATTTTGTGTTAATTTATACGCAAAAAGGACTTTTTCAGTGGCCTTCCTATAGAGGTGAGGGAATTCTTGCTACGGTTGTTAAACAAAAGAATACCGCTGTGTAATGTAACAAAAAAGACCCTGAAGAACTGTATTTCTACAATTCTCCAAGGTCAAATTTTACGTTTGGACACTTTAGGGCTGGTTGGCTATTTTACCTCTTTAGAGGATATTTAGCTTTGCCCCTTAACAATTATGTTAATTATGCATTCTTCTCAGCGATAGCTGCCTGTGCTGCTGCAAGACGAGCGATCGGTACACGGAATGGTGAGCAGGATACATAGTTAAGACCGATCTTGTGGCAGAATTCTACAGAAGACGGATCTCCACCATGCTCGCCGCAGATACCTACGTGAAGGTTCGGGTTAACCGGTTTGCCGAGTTCGATAGCCATCTTCATCAGCTTGCCAACGCCAACCTGATCCAGTTTTGCAAATGGATCGTTCTCGAAGATCTTAGCGTCATAGTATGCGTTGAGGAATTTACCTGCATCATCACGGGAGAAGCCGTATGTCATCTGAGTAAGGTCGTTTGTACCGAAGCAGAAGAAGTCTGCTTCTTTAGCGATCTCATCAGCTGTAAGAGCTGCTCTCGGGATCTCGATCATTGTACCAACTTCATACTGAAGGTCAGAACCAGCGGCTTTGATCTCAGCATCAGCTGTCTCAACTACGAATTTCTTAACATATTTAAGCTCTTTTACATCACCAACAAGTGGGATCATGATTTCCGGTTTGATTGTCCAGTCCGGATGAGCTTTCTTAACTTCGATTGCTGCGCGGATAACTGCTGTTGTCTGCATCTTAGCGATTTCAGGATAAGTAACAGCAAGACGGCATCCACGATGTCCCATCATCGGGTTGAACTCATGAAGAGAAGCGATGATAGTCTTGATCTGCTCTACAGTTTTGCCCTGAGCATCTGCAAGTTTCTTGATGTCAGCTTCATCTGTAGGAACGAACTCATGAAGAGGCGGATCAAGGAAACGGATAGTAACAGGGTTACCTTCCAGAGCTTCAAAGAGACCTTTGAAGTCATCCTGCTGATATGGAAGAACTTTTTCAAGTGCTTTCTCTCTCTCTTCTGCTGTTTCGGAGCAGATCATTTCACGGAATGCATCGATACGTCCCTCACCGAAGAACATATGCTCTGTACGGCAAAGACCGATACCTTCTGCACCAAGCTCTACAGCTTTCTTAGCATCTGCAGGAGTATCTGCGTTTGTACGAACTTTCATTGTTCTGTACTTGTCAGCCCATGCCATGATGCGTCCGAACTCACCAGCGATTGTAGCGTCTACAGTCGGGATGATTCCGTCGTAGATGTTACCGGTTGTACCATCGATGGAGATGAAGTCTCCTTCGTGGAATTCTTTACCAGCAAGTGTGAATTTCTTGTTTTCTTCGTCCATAGCGATATCACCGCATCCGGATACACAGCACTCACCCATACCACGGGCAACAACTGCTGCGTGAGATGTCATACCACCACGAACTGTCAGGATACCCTGAGCAGATTTCATACCTGTGATGTCTTCCGGAGATGTCTCAAGACGTACAAGTACAACTTTCTCTCCTCTTTCAGCCCATTCAACAGCGTCATCAGCTGTGAATACGATCTTACCGCAAGCAGCTCCAGGAGAAGCGCCAAGGCCTTTACCCATTGGTGTAGCAGCTTTCAGAGCAGCAGCATCAAACTGTGGGTGAAGAAGAGTATCAAGGTTACGTGGATCGATCATAGCTACAGCTTCTTCTTCTGTTCTCATTCCCTCATCAACAAGGTCACAAGCGATCTTTAAAGCAGCCTGAGCTGTTCTCTTACCATTACGTGTCTGAAGCATATACAGTTTACCATGCTCTACAGTAAACTCCATATCCTGCATGTCTCTGTAGTGTTTTTCAAGTGTTTCGCAAACCTGTTTGAACTGTACGAATGCTTCCGGGAATTTCTGTTCCATTTCGGAGATGTGCATAGGTGTACGAACACCGGCAACAACGTCTTCACCCTGAGCATTTGTAAGGAATTCACCAAACAGACCGTTAGCTCCTGTAGCAGGGTCACGTGTGAAGGCAACACCTGTACCACAGTCATCACCCATGTTACCGAATGCCATCATCTGTACGTTAACAGCTGTACCCCAGGAATACGGGATATCGTTGTCACGACGATATACGTTCGCACGTGGGTTGTCCCAGGAACGGAATACGGCTTTGATAGCACCCATTAACTGTTCCTTAGGATCAGTTGGGAAATCAGCACCGATTTTTGCTTTATATTCAGCTTTGAACTGTTCAGCTAATTCATGAAGGTCTTCTGCAGTAAGTTCAACATCCTGCTTAACACCTCTTTTAGCTTTCATCTCATCGATAAGTTCTTCGAAATATTTCTTTCCGACTTCCATAACTACATCAGAGTACATCTGGATGAATCTTCTGTAGCAGTCCCATGCCCAACGAGCATTGCCGGATTTTTCAGCAAGTACGTTAACAACGTCTTCATTTAAACCAAGGTTCAGGATAGTATCCATCATACCTGGCATAGAAGCTCTCGCACCAGAACGAACGGAAACAAGCAGAGGATTTTCTTTGTCACCGAATTTCTTTCCGGTAACTCCTTCCATTTTGGTGATTGCTTCCATGATCTGAGCCATAATCTCATCATTGATCTGTCTTCCGTCTTCATAGTACTGAGTACAAGCTTCTGTTGTGATTGTGAAGCCCTGAGGTACAGGAAGACCAAGGTTTGTCATTTCAGCAAGGTTGGCACCTTTACCACCCAGAAGGTTTCTCATATTAGCGTTACCTTCTGTAAACATGTAAACCCATTTTGCCATTTTACATTTTCCTCCTAAATTATTGTTCTTTTGTAACTATTCAGCATTCTGTTGTGAAGTAACTGAACAGCCACACCTTTCGCACATAAGTAAATATATGTTTCTTATACGCACATAATCATTTTATAGAGTTTGTGTCATTTCGTCAAGGTTATTCTGCTAAAATTAGCTAAAATTTTTATACATTCTGCATAAAGTGATTTATTTTATTATTCTTATTATTGTTAAGGTTTTCTCAGTCCTTTATTCTGGTCTTTATCTATATTTTTCTCTCACATCTCATATATTATATAACAGGAAAAAACGGGAAGCAAAACAGATAAGTTGATCTGCCCGGCTGCCCGTTTATAATTTCTATCAATTATTTCTTTCTGCCTTTTTTCATGTTCAGTACCAGATGTCTCGGCATACCATTTACCATAATAGGCTGATAATCTCCCTGAATCAGAGGTTTAATATAGTCTACAAAATCCTTAGTTACGTTTGTAGCATCTTTATTCATCCATTCTCTCGGAACAAGTTTCTCCTCATTTGCGATTCTGTGTACATCGTAGATACCTGTAGCTGCCATGTAGGGATCATCGGAAACACGGTCGATAACAACCATCTTACCTGTGTCACCTTCATCTGCAGCTTTAACTGCAGCACCACCTACCATGAATGCTTCATCAATATCCACTCTGGATGCCATATGGGAAGCACTTCTTTGTAATGTGGAAAGTTCAACAGCTCTTGTCTTGCATCCGCACTCCGCTGCCAAGAAGTTTGCCAGATAAGTGGCTGTTCCCTGAAGCTGTTTGTGTCCAAATGCATCCACATAGTCTCCCACGCTTCCAAGCTCACATACATATCTTCCGTCTGCCAGCTTGATTCCCTCGGAAACTGCGATTACAATAGATGCTTTTTTATTCAGAAGATCTTTTACTTTTGCAAGGAATTTCTCAACATCAAAAGGCACTTCCGGCAGATAGATCAGATCCGGTCCGTCGCAGTCCTCAGATTTTGCCAGTGCTGTGGCACCTGTAAGCCATCCGGCATTACGTCCCATGATCTCCATGATCGTAATCATATTTTTCTTATAAGTAAGTCCCAGTGCATCGCGGATCACTTCTTTTGTGGATGCGCCGATATATTTTGCAGCACTTCCGAATCCGGGTGTATGGTCTGTCAGCGCCAGGTCATTGTCGATTGTTTTCGGAACACCAAGGAACTTCTGAGTCTGTCCTGTGAGAATCGCATAATCAGACAGTTTCTTGATCGTATCCATGGAATCATTTCCGCCAATGTAGATAAACGCATAGATATCCAGTTTATTTAAGATCTCAAAAATTTTCTCATAAATTGCTTTATCTTCGTGAATCTCAGGAAGCTTGTAGCGACAGGAACCTAAAAATGCAGATGGTGTTCTCTTGAGTAATTCGATATCCAGTTCTGAATGAATCTGTGTTGACAGATCAATATACTGTTCATCCAACAGTCCCTGAATGCCGTGAAGCATTCCGTATACTTTGTCAAATCCTCGTTCAATGGCATTCTTATAAACTCCGGCAAGACTGGAATTGATTACTGCAGTAGGTCCTCCTGATTGTCCAACAATGATATTTCTTTTTTTCGCCATAGCAATGACCTCCTTGTTTTCACGTTTTGTTCATTATGTCTTAGAGTGTGTCTGAAAAATGCTTTACGCAAGATGTGTGTCACAATTTTTCAGACACGCTCTGGTCCCGCAGGACTCGTTGAGGTAAATTGTAACAAATATTTTTTTATTCGTCAATCATTTATTGTGGTTTTTACACATATGGTTTCTGTATTTCGTCACTATATCAGTGTATTTTTCAATTTACCACGACATTTCAGATCTATTTTTGTATATTTATAACTATAATTAATCCGGCCCATGTGTTATACTTATAGACAGATTGATTCCGGCATCAACTTATAGCAATCAAAACCTTTTTAAAAATTGCCGGACATCAATGTCCGTGACTATTCGGTACCTTCGCAGTTACGAACCAAAATGCATTTCAAATCACCTTCGGTGATTTGCAGAATACTGCCAGCTGAACAGTTACACAATATTTATCGATCAAGGAGGATTCATTTATGATCCATACAATTGAAAACGACTATCTTAGAGTATCTGTAGACGATCATGGTGCTGAGCTTTGCAGCATTTTTGATAAAGTACATAACAGAGAAGTGATCTGGCAGGCAGATCCGGCTTACTGGAAACGCCACGCCCCTGTTCTTTTCCCTAATGTGGGACGTCATTTTGAGGATCACTATCGTATTAATGGAGTCGAATATCCCTCCAGTCAGCATGGGTTTGCCAGGGACAGCGAATTTACCTGCGTGGATATGACTGCTGATTCCATCACCCATAGGCTGAAATCTTCTGATGCCACAAGAGAAAATTATCCATATGATTTTGAGCTGAAGATCAAGCATGTTCTGGAGAAGAACCAGGTCAGTGTATGCTGGGAAGTGATCAGCCTTAATGATGAAACCATGTATTTTACAATTGGCGGCCATCCTGCATTCAATGTACCTGCCGGAGGAATTGGCTCCCAGGAGCAATATCATCTTACTTTCGACGGCCGAGATTCCCTCTCCTATCTGCTGATTGACATGTCATCAGGCACCGCGGTCGCAGATAAAGCTTATACACTGGAGCTTGAGAATGGTTCCTGCCTTATTGATGCTCACATGTTTGACAAAGATGCCCTTATTTTTGATGGCCAGATTGAAAAGGCCGGCATCGCTTTCCCTGACGGAACTCCTTATGTGGAACTGATCTGTCATGGATTTCCAAGCTTTGGCATCTGGTCCGTCCCGGGTTCTCCTTTTGTATGTCTGGAACCATGGATGGGACGCTGTGATGATTTTGGATTTAAGGGCGAGCTTCCGGAAAAGAAATATATCAACACTCTGGACAAAGATGAAATTTTTACTGCATCATATGAAATAAAAATTTATTAATTTTCTCCATTTATCCTGAAAGCTGTGCTATAATGTCACAGTATATGAAAGTCATCCTGTCCGGTATCCACGAATTTACCCATGCAGACATGACTGATTCATGGCAGCCACTCAGGACTTTCATAGAAAAACACAGGAGGAAATTTCCATGACTAGAGAAGAATTTCAGAAGCTGACACAGGATGTTGTACTGCTCGACGGTGCTACCGGTTCCAATCTTATGGCCGCCGGAATGCCAAGAGGAATCTGTACAGAAGCATGGATCATGGAGCACAAAGAAGTTCTGCAGAATCTGCAAAAGGCTTATGTTGAAGCAGGAAGCCAGATCGTATACGCACCTACTTTCGGCGGAAACCGTTACAGTCTCGGACTTCACGGACTGCAGGATAAGCTTGCGGAAATGAACCATGCACTTGTAAATATTTCCAGAGAGGCAGTAGGACATAAGGTCTATGTTGCCGGTGATATTACCACAACAGGCAAGATGATGGAGCCTGCCGGTGATCTCACCTATGAGATGGCATATGAAACATACTGTGAACAGATTAAGGTTCTTGAGGATGCAGGTGTTGATCTGATTGCTGCGGAAACCATGATCAATATCGAGGAAACACTTGCTGCACTGGATGCTGCTGCATCCGTAAGTTCTCTTCCTGTAATGTGTACAATGACCGTAGAAGCTGACGGAAGCATTTTCAGCGGAGGAAATGCTGTGGAGGCTGCGATCGCCCTTGAGGGTGCAGGTGCTGTGGCAGTTGGAATCAACTGTTCTGTAGGACCTGACCAGCTGGTATCCGTTGTCCGCAATATCAAAGAGAACGTATCCATTCCTGTCATTGCCAAACCTAATGCCGGTATGCCGACGATTGATGATCAGGGAAATGCCATTTACAGTATGGACGCCAAAAGCTTTGCTGAACATATGAAGGTTCTGATCGAAAATGGTGCGTCTGTTGTCGGAGGATGCTGTGGTACTACTCCGGAATTCATCCGCGAGATAAGCAGAAGCCTCGGAAGATAGATTTTGTATCTTCGACAGCCATAGTCAGACGAATAACGAATATTCGCAGCCAAAGCAGGGAACTTTCCTGATTCAGTTAAAGAGGGATATGACTCAAAAAAGCACATAACTTAGGATAGAATCTGTCTCAATCCGAGATATTCTCATCCTCTGTTATGTGCTTTTTGGTAATTGTCCGGCTTTCCTCTGTCCTGATTCTGCGAAAATACCATGGCAATTCTATAAACAGTTGCGCTTTTTATTATCTGCTTTTCATCTACTTCACTTTGATTGCCTTCTTCGGGCACATCTCCTGGCAGCAGAAACAGCGGATACACTTTCTGTAATCATATACCGGCGGCTTTCCTTTGCCTTTTCTGAAATCCACAGCTTTCCCCGGAACCGGACAGCTCTGCACACAGATCCCGCAACGGACACATTTATCAGCTTCTATATATGGTTTTTTCTGAAAAATGTTTAACGCTCCCGCCATTCTTGTCCAGATATTCTTTCGTACTTCGGTACGATCTACATTGAAAGCCGGATTTCCGTATTTTTTCACTGCCTCTGCCATGGGAATCTCCCCGTCCGGTGTCAGAAGGGTAATCTCCTCTTCTTTCCATGTACCAAGTCCTATTTTCTCGCCATGATAGTTTGTCGGAACCATCTCCGGTTTCAGATAAACCAGACGGCTGAATACACTGTCCAGTGCAACCGGATCTGTGGACATCAGCAGTACATTCATAGAAACCGGATCCCCTGAACCCGGTCCGTTGCCCTCCATGGCCACAATCCCATCCATCACATACAGCTTCGGTGCCACACATTTATTCAGATCAATAAGCATTCTGGCAAAGCTGTCTGCACTCGGGTACTGCGTGTGCCCCTTCGCTTTATGGAATCCATATACAAACCCATAGCTGTTCTTAACCGCACCGGTGATACGTTCTAATGCATGTGTTTTCATCTTGCTCAGGGAAATCACACAGTCCTGCTCCAACAGTTCTTTTGGCAGGATAAATTCCTTTGCCTGGACTCCCTGCGGATAAGCAGTTTTCACGCCCTCAGAATAATCAACAGCCGGAATCTGGTATTTTTCCAGATAAGTATCCATCCCTGTTCCATGGATTACAGACTGAGTAGTTCCGTGACCACAGGAATCTGCAAGCACAATATGCTCATACCCACTTTCCCGCAGGATTCGCGCAAAAGCCCCTACTACAGCAGGATGTGTGATCACTGCTTTCTCAACTTCTGCTTTTTTCAACAGATTTGGCTTCAACAGGATCTTCGCATCCTTTGGAATCAGAGTCTCCACTCCACCCAGAAAATCCAGCCCCTGTTTCAGCAGCATATAGATTTTTTCTTCATTATATTCCCGGCAGGGAAGTAATACCACTTTACTTTTCACCAAATTCACGCACCTTTATCATCTCCGGACAGATCTACCTGTCTCAGTGCTTTTCTTACCGGCAAAATACATGCCGGCACTACAGAGAGACAGTCCACACCCATCCTCAGAAATTCTTCTGTCAGGGCAGTATCTGCTGCAAGTTCCCCACAGATACAGACACGTCTGTTTTCTGCATGTCCCGCTTCGATCACCATTTGAATCATACGCAGCACTGCCGGGTGATGGTCATTATATTTCTTGCGCAGAAGCGGATTCTGTCTGTCCATCGCCAGTGTATACTGACTCAGGTCATTGGTTCCAAGACTCAGGAAATCCACTCTTCTGGCAAGCTCCCGGCTGATCATAACTGCTGCCGGAGTCTCGATCATGATTCCTGTCTTAATATGTTTATACGGAATTCCTTTTTCATCCAGCCCAATCTTTACTTCCCGGATAATTTCTTCGATCTCATCCATTTCCTCTTCTGAGCTGATCATCGGATACATCAGCGCCAGGTTTCCATATGCACTCGCCCTGAAAATTGCCCGAAGCTGTGCCTTGAACATTCTTTTTCTGTCAAGGCAGAGACGGATTCCTCTGTTCCCCATGATCGGATTTGTCTCGTCCGGGATATTCAGATATTCTGCCTGCTTGTCTGCTCCGAGATCTGCCGTACGGATCACGGTGAGCTTTTCTCCCATGGTCTCCGCAATCTTTTTGTATGCAAGAAACAGCTCATTTTCACGAGGATAATTTTCTCTTCCAAGATACTGGAATTCACTGCGCAGAAGACCAATCCCGGCAGCTCCGTAATACAGCACACTGTTCAGGTCGTCCATATTTCCGATATTGGCATAGATTTCAATTTTTCTGCCATCTTTTGTGATATCCGGTTCTCTCCTTAATTTCAGAAGTTCTTCTCTTTCTTCTTTATCAGCCTGCCTGCGGATCTCATATTCTTTTTTTACCTCTTCATCCGGATCAATATACAAAGTTCCGGTATATCCGTCCACAATAGCCTGCCGTCCGTCCCACTCCGAATCTGTGTCAATTTCCAGCAGAGCCGGTATATTCATTGTTTTTGCCATAATGGCAGCATGAGACATGTCGGAACCATGATGGGTAACAATAGCCATCAGTTTATCCTTATCCATCTCCATCAGTTCTGTTGGCGTGATACTCTCCGTCACAACGATCACAGGCTCATCCCCAAGATCTATCCTGGGAGAGATACCTCCCAGTTCACCGATCAGGCGGTCGGAAATCTCCCGCATATTATCCAGCCGTTCTTTAATCGCAGGCTCTTCCAGAGTTCTGAAAGTCTTAAGCATCTCATCCCTTGTAGTCATTACTGCATAGGCAGAATTTACTTTTTCACTCTGTATGACACTCTCAATGGCACGTTGAAAGCTTTTTCCCTCCAGCAGATTCTTCTGTCTGAGAAAAATCTCTGCCTGGGTTCCCTGAATTATGCAGTTTTTTTCATATAAATCCTCCAGCTGTTCCATGACTCTGGTGCGCGCCTGCCGGAAAATATTCAGCTCTGTTTTCACATCTGTGATTTCGTACTGGCGCATCTGATATTCGCTTTTATGATAATACAGTATCTTACCGATGGCAATTCCGGAAAAGGCACCGGTTCCCTTGTAAACATCCATATTAACTCCTTAGTTGATTAACCCCTTAGTCGCAGGCAGCCTTAAATTCAGTCCAGTTCTTCTGATACTGTGCGTCTGCGTCCTGGCTTACATTCTGGACGATCTCGCCCTTTGTAACGTCATCCGGAACTACCAGATCCGGATTTACCAGCTCATCTGCTGCTTTATTTGTGCTGTAATAGCCGATATAGTCTGTGCATTTCGCTGCAACCTCCGGCTGCATGATGTAATCCATGAAAGAATATGCCGCATCTTTATCCGGCGCTTCACTTGGAATAAACATACCCATAATACCAAATCCAAGTCCTTCTTCCGGATATACCACCTTCAGATCAGGATTCTCAGCCAGAGCAGCTGTTACCTGAGAGGTATAAAGAAATGCAACACTTGCTTCTCCGTTGAGAAGTGCATTCTGTGTATTGTCATCCTGGATCAGACGTACATTCGGAGCAAGTTCCAGAAGCTTCTCTCCTGTCTTCTTGATCACGTCAACGTCCTCTTCATTCATGCTCTCGCCCATGGAAAGCTGGGTGATACCATTGATCACACGATAGTTTGCAGTCAGTGCAATGCTGTCCTCAAGAGACGGATCCCAGAGGTCTTTATATCCTTTGATATCAATATCCACCTGTTCCGGATCATAAACGATCAGCGGGATGCCTGCTCCGTAAGGAACTGTGTATTCATCGTCTGGATCATAGAACTGTCCCTGATATAATGGGTTGATATTTCCGATATTCTCCAGAGAATCCTTGTCAAGCTTCTCTGCAAGTCCTTCCTGGATCGCAGTTTCCAGAATATAATCATCTGCGATTACAATATCATAGTCGCCGCCCTTTGCCATGGAAAGCTTCTCAAGCATGGTTTCATCTGTATCGAAGTTTGAATAAACAACTTTAACTCCTGTCTCTTTTTCAAAATCATCCAGAACTTCCTGCGGGAACATTCCTTCCCATGTAAAGAGAACAAGTTCTTTATCATCTCCTGCATCCTTGAATCCGGTGAATGCTGTTCCTGCCATTAATGCACACATCACTACTGCAAGTACTCTTTTTTTCATAAATGATCTCCCTTCTTATGCTCTGCATTGTTGTCTGTATCAGCCACTGTCCGCCTTCCACTGTATCGGCAGACAGCGGCTATCCTTTTTTACTTTGCTTTTACTTTTGTCCAGAGTTCCGCAAATTTCTGCTTGATCTTTGGCTGCTGATAAGCAAAGATTTCGTTATTCGGGTTGGTTGTATCCGGAATATAAGAACTGATCCCGGCATAGTCCCCCTCCTTCATGGTTTCAAAAGCACTCTTCACTGTAGAAGTATACCCTACTTCTTCCGTATTGGAAAGAGCAGATTTATCACTGATCATAAAATCAATAAATTCATGGGCAAGCTGTACTTCGCTGCAGTCCTTTGTGATAACCATTGCATCATACCATCTGTTGGTTCCCTGTTCCGGTGTAAAGTAGTCCAGATTCGGATTTTCACTGATAATGTAAGATGCATCTCCGGAGTACACAACTGCCAGCGCTTTGTTTCCTGAAATCATGTTGTCGATCACATCATCGCCTGCATAGATCGGATCCATAGTGTCACGCTGATCGATCAGCCACTGATAAGCCTCCTCGATCTCAGCCTCATTTGTAGTATTCATGGAATACCCAAGTGCTTTTAATGCTATCATAAAGGAATCCCTCTCAGAATCATACATGTAAATATTTCCTTTATATTTCGGATTACACAGAAGATTCCAGCCATCTTTCAGATCAGCCTCATCTACTACTGTCTTATCATAAAGGATTCCTACTGTTCCCCAGAAATACGGACAGGAATAACGGTTACCCGGATCATAGCTCTGGTTCATGACATCATTCAGCAGATTTTTCTTATTCGGAATTTCTTTCCAGTCAAGTGCCTGCAGATATTCTTCTTTGATCAGTCTCTCAATCATGTAATCAGACGGGATCAGCACATCATAAGTCTCACCGCTTGAAAGCTTGGTGTACATCATCTCATTTGACTCAAAAGTCTCGTATACGATGGTACAATCATATTCTTTTTCAAAATCCTCCAGCAGGGAAAGATCCATGTACTCTCCTGCATTGTAAACTTTCAGCACATGAGTGGACTGTGCCACGAATCCCCATTTGATCAGCCCTGCCGTAACAGCAACAACCAGAACTGCAGAGACAATTTTTACTGCTTTCCTGTTCAGCTTTCTGGCTTTATTCTTAAACTTCGGAAGCAGATTGGACAAAAGCAGTACCACGATGATGACTACGATCACGATGGTTGACAAAGCATTGATCGTCGGATTGATACGCTTTGTCATATTATATACAACAATAGAGATATTCTTTACACCATTTCCTGATACGAAATAGGAAATAACGAAATCATCAAATGACATGGTAAATGCAAGCAGCGCACCTGCGAAAATACCCTCTTTGATCATCGGCACGATAACCTTTGTCAGAGCCTGAAAAGGTGTTGCCCCAAGGTCCATGGCAGCATTTGCCATATTCGGATCCAGAGCCCTTACCTTCGGATAAACGCTGGTAATTACATACGGGGTACAGAACGCAATATGTGCCAACAGCATAGTCAGATACCCTTTTCGAAATCCCAGAGAAGAGAACAACAGCATCAGGCTGATGGCAGTTACGATCTCAGGATTCAGGATAGGGATATTATTAATATTCAAAAGCAGTTCCTTGATTACCTTCTTTGATTTGGATAAACCGATTGCTGTAATGGTTCCAAGTATTGTAGAAACAATGGTCGCAATGATCGCAATGGTAACAGATACATAAACTGCCTTAATTACTTCCCCGTTACCGAGAAGTTCCTGATACCAGCGCAGGGAAAAGCCTGTAAATCTGGTCAGTGACTTGGATGAGTTAAAGGAAAAGATCATCGTCACCAGGATCGGCAGGTAAAAGAAAGCAAGGCAAAGTACTACATATAACATTGAGAAAAATTTATTATTACGTTTCATGCCGTCCTCCCTTATTCATCTTTATCCATCTTCTTCATCAGGCTCATAAAGATCAGAATGAGCACAGCCAGAATCAGAGAAATCGCACTTCCGAAGTTCCAGTCGCCAACAGAGATAAACTGAGACTCGATCAGGTTACCGATCAGCATGTACTGTCCGCCTCCGAGAAGTTTCGGAATAACGAATGTGGAAATAGACAGCAGGAATACCATCATGATTCCATTGAGCACACCGGGGATGGACAATTTCCAGATAACCTTTGTAAAGGTCTGAAATTTATTTGCCCCCAGATCATAGGCAGCCTCGATAAAGGATTTATCCATTTTGCTCAGGGATGTATGGATCGGGATGATCATAAACGGCATAAAGTTACAGACCAGACCAACCACTACGGAAAAGTCTGTATACATCATTGTCACCGGGGAAATCCCCAGTAATCCAAGCAAATGGTTGATGATACCATTGTCCGACAGCAGGTTCATCCATGCATAAGTACGCAAAAGCATATTGATCCATTCCGGAATAGTTACCAACAGGATCAGAAGACTCTGGGATTTCTCCGGACATTTGGAAATAATATATGCCAGCGGATAGCCAAGTCCCAGACAGATGACCGTCGTCAGAATTCCAAGCTTAAAGGACTTGAAAATAACGCTCATATACGTAGCTTCCAGGAATTTGCGGAAATTCTCCAGGGTGAAGGAGAACGTCAGCACTTCGTTTCCATCTTCTGTAAATGCATATAATGCGATCAAAATCAGCGGGATGACAATGACCACAAATGCCCACACAAGATATGGTTTGATAAGATTTCTGTACTGTTTCATCAGTAGCTTCCCATCTTACACATAACATGGATGTCTTCAGGCCCGAATTTCAGTCCCACTTCCCTTCCGACTTCCGCATAATCTGTGGTATGAACCATATAAGTACGAAGTTCTGTCTCGATCAGGATTTCATAATGCACACCCTTGAAGGTAATATTGCGCACGATTCCCCTGATCTTTGCCTGACCGGGATCTACGATATCCAGATCCTCAGGTCTTAATACAACTTCAATCTCTTCATTATCTTCAAATCCCTTATCCACACATTCAAACTCAAATCCGTCAAAAGCAACCAGATAATCACGGATCATGGTTCCCTCGATAATATTAGATTCACCGATAAAGCCTGCAACAAAACGGTTTTCCGGCTCATTGTAGATATCTGTAGGAGAGCCGATCTGCTGAATCTCACCGTTATTCATAACAACAACCGTATCTGACATGGACAGGGCTTCTTCCTGGTCATGGGTAACATAAATGAAAGTGATGCCGACTTCCTGCTGGATCTTCTTTAATTCTACCTGCATCTGTTTGCGGATCTTTGCATCCAGTGCACCCAGGGGCTCATCTAAAAGCAGAACCTTCGGCTCATTTACCAAAGCTCTGGCAATGGCCACTCGCTGCTGCTGTCCACCGGAGAGCAGAGTTACATCTCTTTTCCCAAAGCCTTCCAGACCAACCATCTTCAGCATACGCTCCACCTTCTGGGCGATGACAGTTTTATCGACCTTCTTCAGGTTCAGCCCGAAACCGATGTTCTCCGCCACATTTAAATGAGGAAAAAGAGCATACTTCTGAAACACAGTATTAACCTCTCTCTTGTACGGGGGAAGCTTGGAAATCTCAATCCCGTTAAACAGTACTTCTCCGTCACTTGGTTCTTCAAAGCCTGCAATGATTCGAAGGGTGGTTGTCTTTCCACATCCGCTGGGTCCCAAAAGCGTCAGGAATTCCTTTTCGTAAATATCCAGATTGATGCCGCGCAAAACCTGCTGATCATCAAAATTCTTGGTCAGATTTTTTAACTCAATCAGTTTGTTCATCATCTTTTCCTTCCTCTGAATGTATTCTATTTTTGTTGCTATATCATTTATTTTTTCTTCTTTGTTATCAGTGAATAAACAATAAAAATAACCAGTGTAGCTGCCAGCAGAATGGTACACAACGCATTGATCTCCGGCGTCACTCCTGTTTTCAGCTGTGTGTACACCTTGATCGGCAGCGTAGACAGACGCGGTCCGTTTACAAAAATACTTATTACCACATCATCCATAGACATGGCAAACGCAAGCAGCGAACCTGAAATTACCGCCGGCATAATTAAGGGCAGCGTAATATCCCAGAAAGCCCGGAAAGGTCCTGCCCCCAGATCTCTGGCTGCCTCTTCCAGTGCCGGATCCATGCCTGCCAGTCTTGCCTTCACTTCCATCAGAATATAAGGCACACAGAATACCGTATGACCTATTAACAGTGTCAGCATGCCAAAGGGCAGGTTCAGCATATAAAAGAACGCCATCAGCACCATACCAAGGATGATCTCCGGTATCATTAACGGCAATATGGAAATGTATTCCAGCGCCCCTTTTGACTTCCAGTGAATCCTTGATAACCCAACTGCACCCAGAGTACCGATTACTGCACTAACCAGACAGCTTAATACCCCAAGGATCAGACTGTTCACCAACGCTTCCAGCATTGCCCTGTCATGGAAAAGTTCCTGATACCATTTCAGGGAAAAGCCTGTAAATTTCACCGGCAGTTTGGATTCATTAAATGAGAAAACGATCACTACTGCAATAGGGAGATACATCAGGAAGAAAATCAGCCCCATATAAAATCCGGCAAATCTTGAATTCTTTTTCATCCGATTCCCTCCAGTTCTCTGGCATTTGTCACTTTCCTGTAAATCATGATCAGTACAGTTGTAAGTACCATCATCACCACAGCAAGTGCTGCTGCAAATGGCCAGTTACTTCCTCTTGTCATCTGATCCTGGATCAGACTTCCCACAAGTACCACTTTATTTCCACCCAGGATATCTGCAATAAAGAACAGTCCCATGGATGGCACGAAAGTCAGGATCACACCCGAAAGCAGTCCGGGCAGTGTAAGCTTCAGTGTTATGGTAAAAAATGCCTGTATTCTGGATGCCCCAAGATCTCTGGCAGCCTCCACATAAGACCAGTCCAGCTTCTCTGCGCTGGAATATACAGACATGATCATAAACGAGAGAAGTACATAAATCATACCGATCACAATTGCCGGGTAGCTGTACAGGATAGACAGCGGTTTCTCAATGATCCCAAGTTTCATCAATACAAAGTTCAAAAGTCCTTTTTTCTGCAGAATAATAATCCAGCCATACAGACGGATCAGGGAATTTACCCAGAACGGCGTGGACAACAGAAGCTGTGCCTTTTTCTTTCTGTGCTCCGGCAGCCTCGCCATGAAATACCCGAACGGATAGCCGATCAAAGCGATCACTATCGTACTGGTAAATGCCAGTTTCAGTGATTCCACAAATGTGTTCAAGTATACAGGCTCCAGGATATTTCTGTAATTGTCCAGCGTAAATTTCCAGGTCACCCCAAATCCTCTGGAGGGCGTAGCAAAACTAAGCGCCACCATATAGATAAGGGGGCATACCACAAACACAATGGTAAAAATATACAGTGGAAGTGCCATCCATGCAGAACTGTCAGAACGGTTTCTACGCTTCTTCATGAATATCCTCCCTGTCTACCAGTACTGCATCTGCCGGCAGGAAACTGCATCTAACTGTCTGGCCTTCTGCTACGGATGCGTCGATTCCGTATCTGCTGGCGATCAACTGTGTACCATCACTCAGCTTCAGAGTTACACGAAGCTGACCTCCTGCGAAATTCTTCTCTGTAACAGTTGCCTGTAAACCTGATACACTATTCTTATTATGTGCATCCAAACCACCGCCTGACACACTTATATCAACAGTGTCTCTGTGATCTGTACCGGTATCACCGATTACAGCAGTTTCCTGTAACAATATATTTTCGCTTCTCACAGCCAGAGTTACTTTCTCTCCTGCTGCCAGGTATTGTTTTGCCCTTGTATCCCCTGTATCCTGCTGACTTGTTTCAAGCTTTACAATTACCCTGTCATTTCCAATCTTTACGATTGCATTCTCTCCTTGAATACTCTCTGCAACCCCATGCAGAATATTTGCATTTCCTACAAATGTTGCCACATAACTGGTCTTTGGATGATTATAGATCTCATCCGGTGTTCCGATCTGCTCAATACATCCGTCCCTCATCACCGCGATCCTGTCAGACATATTGATAGCTTCTTCCTGATCATGAGTGATATAGATAAATGTAATTCCCAGTTTCTTCTGCAGATGCTTCAGTTCTATCTGCATCGCACGGCGAAGCTGCAGATCCAGCGCTCCCAGCGGCTCATCCAGAAGCAGTACCTTGGGATTATTCACCAGTGCTCTCGCAATGGCAACTCTCTGTTTCTGACCGCCCGAGAGTTCGGAAGGCTTTCTTTTTTCATATCCTTCAAGCTGCACCAGTTCCAGCATCTGAGAAACTTTTTTCCTGATCTCACTCTTAGGAACTTTTTTCAGTTTCAGACCATAGCCAATATTCTCCGCAACATTCATATGCGGAAAGAGGGCATAATTCTGAAATACTGTATTCACATCCCTCTGGTTCGGCTCCAGACCTGTCACTTCCCTGCCGTCCAGCCAGACGCTTCCTGCATCGGGCTGTTCCAGACCGGCAATAATCCGAAGTGTTGTCGTCTTGCCGCATCCCGAAGATCCCAGCAAAGTAATAAACTCCCCTTTACTGATCTCAAGACTGATATTATCCAGAACTGCTTCGCCTTCTGTAAAACTTTTCTTTATCTCCTTCAGTTCAAGTGAAACCTCTGCCAACTATACTCAGCTCCTTTCATGTAAAAAAGATACCTCTTTATACTAAAAAAGATACGAAACCACGCGTAAAAGCTCTCGCCCCTACATCGGTTTATGCCAATGCTGACGCCTGTTACAGTGCCAGTCTCTGCATGGTTTCGCATCTGTATATGTCCATTTTTCCAATTATAGATATATCCGGTCCGTTTTTGTTCCATCCAGTCTGCGTGCACTCCTGACCATGATGTCCACATAAGAAAACCGGAAATCAACCATTCTTCTTGATAGATTCCCGGTCATTATTTATTTGGTATAATCCAAAAGTTATATTAAAGGATAGGCCCGAGATTGTCAAGTAAATTTGTTACTGTTCACTCCGTTCACAGTAACTTAGCCAAAATTCATTCCAGATTGCCTGCGGCAATGGAATTTTGGCTTGTATGTCTCGGGATTTTTGCATATTCATGCCAAAACACCTCGCGGGATAGTGGCGTGTGGACAGTAACGTAAATTTCTCTTTACAATCATTTCAATTCCTACCGGCAATTTTAAGGTACTCACCATACGCACCTCCATAAAAACATAAAAAATCCACTATACTCTGCTTTTCAGTATAGCGGATTTTCTATAAAATTACAATTGCCCAATATCTTTCAAGCTGAAAATGAGACTCGAACTCACGACCCCTTCATTACGAGTGAAGTGCTCTACCGACTGAGCTATTTCAGCTTATGCTGTAATCTGTCAGAAATTGATAATTCTGACAGCCACAGCATTTAGTTTATAATATTATTTCTTCTCTGTCAAGTCCTTTTTGACCGGTATTTTCTCCTCCGTTTTATTCACTATTTGGGGTGCTTCTTTTGTCACCTTTTTCGTCACCGGTTTCACTGCGGTTTTTACAGCCACTTTTGTTTTCCCGGCAGCCTTTCGTACAGTTCTTGTCTTGGTGATGGATTTCTTGATCTGGCTATGCTCAGCAGCAGGCTTTTTCTCTGTTTCTTCCGGAGTGCAGGTAAAGACTGCCACGCCAAGTGCCGGAAGCTTCAATGTGATGGAATACTCTCTCTCATCACACTCATCCTTCTTCGCTGCTTTAACTCTCGTATTTACTACACCATTACCACCGTACTTTTTATCATCGCTGTTAAAGATTTCTTTATATTTCCCGGCAAAAGGAACTCCCACATTGTAGTTTTCATATGGGATTGCCGCGAAATTGCAGACAGCCAGAACAGTTTCTTCCGGTTTCTCTGTCTTTCTCATGAATGCGATCACATTCTCCTCATACTTCATCAGCTGAACCCATTCAAATCCATCATATTCATCATCCAGCTGATAAAGTGCAGGATGAGCAAGATACATATTATTGAGGTCTTTGACAAATACCTCCAGTTCCTTTGGCATATCTTTATCCGGTGCCATCATCTTGCATCCCGGATGAAGCATCATATAAGCATAAGCCTCTCTGATCTGCGCATTCTTCTGTTCTTCACTTCCCGGCAGCTTATCCGCGAAATCCTTCAATGTACCAACATCCCTGCTGCCAAGCGTCAGAATATAATGTTCGCAGTATGCATAGAGCATGGACATAGTCAGCTGATCATGGTAATTCTTTCTCTCAATAGGATCCTTGCTCAGATATTCAAGCAGATCTTTTGTCCATCCGCCACTCCACTTATAGTCAAATCCCAGATGGTCATTCTCCACACTGTCTGTCAGCTCCGGCCAGAGTCCGTTCTCCTGAGCAACTAAAAGCAATCCGGGATTTCTCTCTTTTATCACAGAATTCAGATGCTTCAGAAATTCCAGAGCATCCAGATTTTCATTGGTTCCGTAAATATTAGGTGTCCATTCTCCCGGATTTCTGCCATAATCCAGATACAGCATGGCATCCACATCGTCCATACGCAGACCGTCAGCATGGTAGACCTCAGCCCAGAAGCAGGCATTGGAGATCAGGAAATCTTTCACCATCGGGCTTCCGTAATTATAGAGCAGTGTTCCCCAGAACGGATGAATGGCTTCTGCCGGATTCTGTCTCTCATAAAGAGGTGTTCCGTCAAATTTCTCCAGACCGGAGGCATAACGCGGGAACTGTGCAGGTGTCCAGTCCAGAATCACACCGACCCCCGCCTGATGCAGCTCATCTACCAGCTTCTGAAAATCCGCCACGCTTCCAAATCTGGAAGTAGGTGCATAATATGCATATGTAGAATAACCACCTGTAATATCATCCAGGTATTCCATCACAGGATGGAGTTCCACATGGGTAAAATCTTCCTCTGCCAGAAATTCCACCAGCTCCTCAGCGGATTTCCATTCCTCCAGAGATGTTTCGTATATAGAAACCGGCTGTTTCCTGTCATCAAATCTGTGACGCTCTTTCATCCAGTCTCCGTCATTCCACTGAAAAGCACTTACATCTGCTACCACAGATGCTCCCTCAGGATCATGGTCTGCACTGTTCCCATAAGGATCAGCCTTTAACAGAACTTCGCCGCCTTTGACTTTAATTTCATATTTATAATGTGTCCCTGCCTCTACCCCGGGTACAAACAGCTCAAAGATACCGGACATAGGCATACGATGCATAATAGTCGCACGTCCGATCCATCCATTAAAATCACCTGCAATATTTACACTTACTGCGTTCGGAGCCCAGACAGCAAAAAGAGTACCTTTCACTCCTTTAATCTCCATTGGATGCGCGCCCAGCTTCTTATATGCCTCATAATAAACACCTGCGCAGAAAGCCTTCTCCTCTTCCTCTGTGATCTGGCATGGAAAAGCATAGGGATCATAACATTCTTTCTCTGTCTCTCCCATTTTTATAAGAAATCTGTATTCCGGCACCTTGCGTACAGGAAGCAATACTGCAAAATATCCGGCCTCGTCCTCTTTCTCGCAGGCATAGGTTTTCTTTCCGCTAATCACACTTACTTCCTCTGCATCAGGAAAAAATCCCTGAATAAGAACTCCGTCCTGTGTGATCCTTGGTCCCATCACATCTCTGGGAGCAGTTTCCTCTCCATACACAATAGCTTCAATCCTCGGCCAGTCCATATAGCCGTATACTTTTTCGTCCATAGCTGCGTTACCTCCCCGATTGTCAGAAATACGATGATCGGTTACCCTTACCGGCAGCGTATTTATGGTACATTAAACGTCACCTGTAAACAATAACAAATCAAGTTATGTTTATTTTAGCATCTTTGCACAAAAAAATAAAGAAAATTGTTTGACAAATTCCCTTTCCTGCGCTAAATTTATGTTATTAACTATGGAAAGAATCTTGTTCCGGATACTATGCTTCTTTCCATCACAACAAGGAGGATACAAAATGGGAAACAAAGCCTTTGACGTAACCGCATTAGGCGAATTATTGATTGACTTTACTGAAAACGGAAGCAGCGCACAGGGGAATCCGATGCTGGAAGCCAATCCGGGCGGTGCTCCATGCAACGTGCTTGCAATGCTTGAGAAGCTTGGCAAAAAAACTGCATTTATCGGCAAAGTCGGAAACGACATGTTCGGAACCCAGCTTAAGAATGCTGTAGAGGAAGTAGGGATCGATACCCGCAACCTTGTGATCGACAACGAGGTACACACAACACTTGCCTTTGTACATACTTATCCTGACGGAGACAGAGATTTCTCCTTCTACCGTAACCCGGGTGCAGATATGATGCTCACCAAGGATGAAATCCAGGAAGACCTGATCAGAGATTCCAGAATCTTCCACTTCGGAACTCTTTCTTCCACTCACGAGGGAGTACGCGAGGCAACCCGCTATGCCATCGACGTTGCAAAAGAAGCCGGATGTATCGTCAGCTTCGACCCGAACCTTCGCCCGCCATTATGGAAATCTCTGGATGACGCAAAGGCAGAGATCGAATACGGTCTTGGCAAATGCGATATTCTGAAAATCTCAGATAACGAAGTTGAATTCCTGTTCGGAACTACAGACTATGACAAGGGTGCCGCACTTCTGAAAGAGAAATATAACATTCCGCTTATCCTTATCACACTTGGAAAAGACGGAAGCCGCGCTTACTACAAAGACATGAAAGTAGAGGCTGCTCCTTTCCTTCAGGAAAAGACTATCGAGACAACAGGTGCAGGCGATACCTTCTGCGCAAGTTCCTTAAACTATGTTCTGGAACATGATCTGGACAATCTGACAGAAGAGAACTTAAAAGAACTGCTCACATTCGCAAATGCGGCAGCTTCTCTGATCACCACACGCAAGGGTGCTCTTCGCGTTATGTCCACCAAAGAAGAGGTTCTTGACTTTATGAAATCAAGAGGATGCTGATTTAACATCATAATTTTTTTAAGGAAGCCCTCTGGCACCGCCAGACTGGGCTTCCTTTTTTTATCATAAAAATCAAAAAATATCTCCTGGCGATTGAAAATCTCAATCAGACAGGAGATATTTTAAATATATAAATCTCTATTACAAATCAACAGTCAGTCATTATAAAAATACTAAACCGTTAACTTGTATCTTACTATTTTACCACACGTACTCTGGAAACACCTTCAATTGCTTTCAGCTCATCCAGTGCTTCTCTGGATGCTGCGCTTTCCAGATCAATGAGAGTATAAGCGTATTCGCCTTTGCTCTTGTTTGTCATATCTGCGATGTTCAGGCCTTCTGCACCAAGGATCTTGGTGAACTGGCTGATCATGTTCGGGATGTTTTTGTGGCAGATGGCAATACGTCCTACTGCCACGCAGGTTCCCATATCACAGTTTGGGAAGTTTACAGAGTTTTTGATATTTCCGTTTTCAAGGAAATCTCTTACTTCTTTTACAGCCATTACCGCACAGTTTTCTTCAGATTCTTCTGTAGATGCTCCAAGGTGTGGAGTTACCAGGATTCCCTTATGTCCTGCTACTGTATGGTTTGCAAAGTCTGTCACATATTTCTTTACTTTTCCGCTGTCTAATGCTTCGATCAGAGCATCCTCATCAACCAGAAGATCCCGGGCAAAGTTCAGAAGTACTACGCCGTCTTTCATCTTGTCTAACGCTTCTTTGTTGATCATCTGTTTTGTGCTGTCAAGAAGAGGCACATGGATGGTGATGTAATCACACTGGGAATAAATCTCATCCAGGCTCTTGATGTGCTTGATGGTGCGGGAAAGATTCCATGCAGCATCAATAGAGATGTATGGGTCATATCCGTATACTTCCATTCCAAGTGCAGAAGCAGCGTTTGCCACCATTGCTCCGATGGCACCAAGACCGATGATACCCAGCTTCTTGCCCATGATCTCGCATCCTGCAAACTGTTTCTTCTGTTTCTCAGCAAGTTTATCGATGTCTTCCTGGTCTTTCTCTTTGGCAACCCATTCGATACCACCTACGATATCACGGGAAGCAAGGAGCATACCTGCAAGTACAAGCTCCTTAACACCGTTTGCATTGGCGCCCGGTGTATTGAATACTACCACACCTTTTTCTGCACAGTCCTTTACAGGAATATTGTTGACACCTGCACCTGCACGTGCGATTACCTTTACGCTCTCAGGAAGCTCCATGTCATGCATTTTTGCACTTCTTACAAGGACTGCATCACACTCCTGCAGATCTTCGCTTTTCTTATATTCTTCATCAAATAATCCCAGACCTTTTTCTGCAATGGGATTCAGGCAATGATACTGAAACATTATGCATTCTCCTCCTCAAACTTCTTCATGAAAGCAACCAGTGCTTCCACACCTTCTTTTGGCATAGCATTGTAGATGCTTGCACGCATACCGCCCACTGTACGGTGTCCCTTTAAGTTTACAAGTCCTGCCTCTTTTGCTTCTTTTACAAATTTGGCATCCATGTCCTTGTCACCTGTTACGAATGGTACATTCATGAGAGAACGGTCTTCCGGTACAACAGTTCCTTTGAAAAGCTTGCTCTGATCAAGGAAATCATAGAGGATTTTCGCTTTCTCAATGTTACGTCTCTGCATTTCTTCCAGGCCGCCCATTTTCTTCAGCCATTTGAAGACCTTACCGCATACATAGATGCAGTAGCAGTTTGGAGTATTGTAAAGAGAACCTGCATCTGCCTGTGTTTTGAATTTCAGCATAGTAGGTGTTCCTTCCAGAACATCATCTGTGATCAGATCTTCGCGGATGATGGAGATTACCATACCTGCTGGTCCGATATTCTTCTGTACACCGCCATAGATGATGCCATATTTGGATACATCAACAGGCTCAGATAAGAAGCAGGAGGAAACATCTGCTACCAGAGTTTTTCCTTTTGTGTTAGGAAGCTTCTTGAATTTTGTTCCGTAGATTGTGTTGTTTTCACAAATGTATACATAGTCTGCATCCGGGCTGATCGGAAGGTCGCTGCAGTCAGGAATATAGGAGAAAGTCTTATCCTCGGAAGAAGCGATCTTGTTTGCTTTTCCATATTTCTGTGCTTCCTGGTATGCTTTCTTTGCCCACTGTCCTGTTACAATGTAATCAGCTACCTTGTTCTTCATAAGGTTCATAGGGATTGCTGCGAACTGCTGGGAAGCTCCGCCCTGAAGGAATAATACCTTATAGTTATCCGGAATCTTCATCAGATCACGAAGATCCTGCTCTGCCTCGTCGATGATCTTCTGGAAATCAGCACTTCTGTGGCTCATTTCCATTACAGACATACCGGAGCCCTGATAGTCCATCATCTCCTCTGCTACTTCTTTCAGTACCTCTTCCGGCAGTACAGCCGGTCCTGCGGAAAAATTATACACTCTGCTCATTGTTTTTCATATCCTCCTCATCAAAAATATCATCAATGCTTGCGCCTGCCGGTACCATCGGGAATACACTGAGTTCCTGATCGATCATACAGTCAAGTACGATAGGTCCCGGACATGCCAGAGCCTCTTTTAATGCAGGCTCTACCTCTTCCATCTTTGTGATACGGATTGCTTTTGCTCCCATGGCTTCTGCCAGCTTCACAAAATCTACTGCATCATTTAAAATTGTATGGGAATATCTGTGGTCATAGAACAAGGTCTGCCACTGACGCACCATTCCCAGTACATGATTGTTCAATACGATTTCAATTAAAGGTCTGCCACAGCGGACTGCTGTTGCGATCTCGTTCATATTCATACGGAAGCATCCGTCACCTGCGATGTTTACCACAGTCTTGTCCGGTCTTCCCATCTTGGCACCAATTGCTGCTCCAAGTCCATATCCCATAGTTCCCAGGCCACCGGAAGAAAGGAATGTTCTTGGCTCTTTGTATTTGAAATACTGAGCTGCCCACATCTGGTTCTGTCCAACCTCTGTTGTGATGATGGCATCTCCTTTTGTCAGTTCGTACAGCTTTTCAATAATGTATGGGCCTGTAAGCTGAGAATGATCATATCTTAACGGATATTTTTCCTTCAGTTCACTGATATGTGCAGTCCATTCCGAATGTCTCATTTCCGGAACCTCTGCCAGAATACGTTTGAGAACTTCTTTCTCATCTCCTACCACACTTGCATCTACTACGATGTTTTTGTTAATCTCTGCAGCATCTACGTCAATCTGGAGAATCTTCGCATTCTTTGCAAAGGTCTTTGTGTTTCCTGTGACACGATCACTGAATCTGGCTCCCAGCACGATCAGGAGATCGCAGCCTGAGACACCGAGATTGGAAGTTTTTGTCCCATGCATTCCAAGCATTCCTGTGTACAGAGGATCTTCTCCGGAAAATCCTCCCTTACCCATAAGACTGTCACATACAGGAGCGTCGATTCTGTGAGCAAGTTCTGTCACTTCTCTGGATGCCTCTGAGATAATCGTACCGCCGCCTGTAAAAATAAATGGTCTCTTCGCTTCTTTGATCATCTGTACTGCAGTTGCAATGTCTTCGTCTTTAATGGTGTCTGTTTTCGGTGTGATCTCAGCAGGAGCGCAGGCAGTATATTCATATTTCGCACCTGTCACATCCTTGGTCACATCTACAAGCACAGGACCGGGACGTCCGCTCTTTGCAATATAGAATGCTCTGCGTACAGTGTCTGCCAGAGTAGTAATGTCTTTTACGATAAAGCTGTGCTTTGTAATAGGCATTACAATTCCTGTAATATCAACCTCCTGGAAAGAATCCTTTCCGAGCAGCGGTGTTCCTACATTACATGTGATTGCCACCATTGGTACGGAATCCATGTATGCGGTAGCGATTCCTGTTACCAGATTGGTAGCTCCGGGGCCGGAAGTTGCAAGACACACGCCGACTTTACCGGTAGCTCTTGCGTATCCGTCTGCTGCATGGGATGCTCCCTGCTCATGGGAGGTCAGTACATGTGTGATCTGGTCTTTATATTCATAGAGGGCGTCATATACATTCAGGATGGCACCGCCCGGATATCCGAATACAGTGTCAACGCCCTGTTCTTTTAAACATTCAACGATGATTTCAGCACCTGTAAGCTGCATCTTTACATATCCTCCTAACTTTTCAGGCAGGAATCACAGGTTATGCTGCAATTCCCGCCGGGTACTTGTTCATCTTTATTTTGCTTTTGGTACCTCAAGGATCGCTCCTCTGTTTCCGGAGGTTACCATGGCAGCATATCTTGCAAGATATCCTGTTGTTACCTTTGGCTCACGAGGCTGCCATTTTGCTTTTCTTGCCTGCATTTCTTCATCGGAAACCTTGATCTCCAGTTTCAGTTCCGGAATGTTAATACTGATGATATCCCCTTCTTCAACAAGTGCGATCGGTCCGCCGACTGCTGCTTCCGGTGATACGTGTCCGATGGATGCTCCTCTGGATGCACCGCTGAAACGTCCGTCTGTGATCAGTGCTACAGAAGATCCCAGTCCCATACCTGCGATCGCAGATGTAGGGTTCAGCATTTCTCTCATACCAGGGCCGCCTTTCGGTCCTTCGTAACGGATAACTACTACGTCACCCTCTACGATCTTGCCGCCTTTGATAGCTGCGATTGCGTCTTCCTCGCAGTCAAAGACTCTTGCAGGTCCTTCATGGACCATCATCTCTTCTACAACTGCAGAACGTTTTACAACACCACCTTCCGGTGCAAGGTTACCCTTGAGAACTGCAAGTCCGCCTGTCTGGCTGTATGGATTGTCAATCGGTCTGATAACTTCAGGATTTAAGTTTACACAATCTTTGATGTTCTCGCCTACTGTCTTGCCTGTAACTGTCATGCACTCAGTATGAAGAAGTCCCTTCTTATTCAGTTCGTTCATAACTGCGTATACACCGCCTGCTTCGTTCAGGTCTTCTATGTATGTAGGGCCTGCAGGTGCAAGGTGACAGAGGTTTGGAGTCTTTGCACTGATTTCATTTGCAAAGCTGATATCAAAGTCCATTCCGATCTCATGAGCGATAGCCGGAAGGTGAAGCATACTGTTTGTGGAGCATCCAAGTGCCATGTCTACTGTCAGGGCATTGAGGATTGCTTCCTTTGTCATGATATCTCTTGGACGGATGTTCTTTCTGTACATTTCCATAACCTGCATACCTGCATGTTTTGCAAGACGGATACGCTCGGAATATACAGCAGGGATGGTTCCGTTTCCTTTCAGACCCATACCAAGAACCTCTGTCAGACAGTTCATGGAGTTTGCTGTGTACATACCGGAACAGGATCCGCATGTAGGACATGTTTTCATTTCACATTCTGTCAGTCCGTCTTCATCAAGCTTGCCTGCTGCGTAAGCACCTACTGCCTCGAACATACTGGAAAGGCTTGTCTTGTGTCCGTTCAGATGTCCGGCAAGCATTGGGCCGCCGCTTACAAATACAGTAGGAACATTCAGTCTGGCTGCTGCCATCAGAAGTCCGGGTACGTTCTTGTCACAGTTTGGAATCATTACCAGTGCATCAAACTGATGTGCCATTGCCATGGCTTCTGTGGAATCTGCGATCAGGTCTCTGGTGACCAGAGAATATTTCATTCCAACGTGTCCCATAGCAATACCGTCACATACTGCGATTGCCGGGAACATAACAGGTGTACCGCCTGCCATTGCCACACCAAGCTTAACTGCCTGTGTGATCTTGTCAAGGTTCATATGACCCGGTACGATTTCATTGTAAGAACTTACGATACCTACCAGAGGTCTGTCCATTTCTTCTTTTGTCATTCCAAGAGCATTAAACAGGGAACGGTGAGGTGCCTGCTGTGTGCCTGTTTTTACTGCATCACTTCTCATTGTTTTATTTCCTCTTTTCTTACTGTTTTATTTATTTTTAATGATTCAACCGAAATTCCTGACTCCGTAATCTGCCTGCGCCGGCTGAATCCTCTTAATATCAATTCTTACAGAGCTGCTGCGATCAGATTGCCCATTTCCTTTGTTCCTACAAGCTTGCATCCCTCTGACATGATATCACCTGTGCGGTATCCCTCTGTCAGAACCTTCTGCACTGCTGCTTCCACTGCATCTGCTTCCTTGTCCATATCAAGGGAGAAGCGGAGCATCATTGCTGCTGAAAGAATGGTTGCGATAGGGTTTGCCTTATCCTGTCCTGCAATATCAGGTGCAGAACCATGGCTTGGCTCATAGAGACCGAATTTTGTTTCATTTAAGCTTGCAGATGAAAGCATTCCGATGGAGCCTGTTACCATACTTGCCTCGTCTGAAAGGATATCTCCGAACATATTCTCTGTCAGGATAACATCGAACTGTTTTGGATCACGTACAAGCTGCATTGCGCAGTTGTCAACCAGCATATGCTCTAAGGTAACATCCGGATAGTCTTTGGCAACTTCCTCTACCACTTTTCTCCAGAGTCTGGAAGAATCCAGAACATTTGCCTTATCTACGCTTGTTACTTTATTTCTTCTCTTACGTGCGATCTCAAATGCTTTGATGGCAATACGGCGGATTTCGTTTTCATTATAGGAAAGTGTATCAATCGCTTTCTTCACACCATTCTCTTCAATAGTCTGACGTTCTCCGAAATACAGACCGCCTGTAAGCTCACGTACAATGATCATGTCAAATCCGTCTCCGATGATCTCATCGCGGAGAGGGCAGGCTTTTCTCAGCTCATTGTAAAGGTAAGCCGGTCTTAAGTTTGCAAAAAGATTTAATGCCTTACGGATTGCAAGAAGTCCTGCTTCCGGGCGTTTGGACGGCTCAAGTTTATACCATGGAGAAGTTTTTGCATCTCCGCCAATAGAGCCCATCAGTACGGCGTCTGATGATTTGGCAGTGGCAATTGCCTCATCAGTAAGGGGTACGCCGTGTACATCGATGGATGCGCCGCCTAACAGAACTTCTGAATAGGAAAAGCTGTGTCCATATTTCTCGCATACCTTGTCCAGTACTTTCTTTGCTTCTCTTACGATTTCCGGTCCGATTCCGTCGCCGGGGATCAATGCAATCTTATAATCCATAATAATTTCCTCCAAAAATACTCTAATTGCGTAATTGTTATTATAATAACGCACTTTCCGACAGATTTCAACCTATTAAAGTGAAAAAATACAAAAGTGCCAATCAAAAAAGCAGAACCACAGTCATCACTGACTATGTGTTCTGCTTTTTATCATTTCTCTTTCATTATTCGGCAGCGCTTCCGGCTTTCTCAACTTCAGCGATTGCCTGTTTTCTCATTGGAATACGGCAGTTTTTGTTGTTACCGAATTCTACGATCACGTCTTCTTCTGTCATGTCAATGACAACGCCATAAAAGCCGCCGGTAGTAACAATGCTGTCGCCAACTTCCATGTCATTTAACATTGCCTGAAGTCTCTTCTGCTCTTTTTTCTGAGGGCGAAGCATTAAGAAGTACATAATTCCGAACAGTACTACCATCCAGACAATAGCGCCAACCATACCCATTCCGCTTGATGCGTTCATTTTGATTCCTCCTGTAACTTTTCCTGTTATTCTGCATATTTGCAGTCCATCATGTATTCACAGACCGTCCTGACGGCTGCTCATACTGAAGAGCTGCTTTGCGATCCACTTATAATCTCCGTTACCTTCTGTATGAAATCTTGTTTTCATGCAGAACAATCTGATTAAAGCGTCACTACACATCATACACAAAAAACCGCTTTACTTCAAGAGTTTTTGGCATATTTAATAATTATTTTATATACAGATTATCTTTTTGAGTTTATTTTGCCCTCTTCAAAGCCTTCCAGCCGCATTTTCTTATATTCTGCGAAGTTTCCTGCATCAAGAGCATCTCGGATCTCTTCCATCATATGATTATAGAAATACAGATTGTGAAGTACACAGAGACGCATTCCCAACATTTCCTTTGCTTTCAGAAGATGACGGATATAGGCTCTGCTGTAATGCTGGCATGCAGGACACTGACAGCCTTCTTCGATAGGACGTGTGTCCAGTTCATATTTTGCATTGAACAGATTCATCTTTCCATGATTGGTATATACATGTCCATGGCGGCCGTTACGGCTTGGATATACGCAGTCAAAGAAATCAATTCCTCTCTCAACACCTTCCAGAATATTTGCCGGTGTTCCCACACCCATCAGGTAAGTAGGTTTATTCTGAGGAAGATAGGGGACTACCGCATCCAGGATCCTGTACATCTCTTCATGGGTTTCTCCAACTGCCAGACCGCCGACCGCATAGCCATCCAGATCCATTTCAGAGATCGCTTTGGCATGCTCAATACGGATATCTTCATAAACAGCACCCTGGTTGATTCCAAACAGAAGCTGTTCTTTGTTAATGGTATCCGGCAGACTGTTCAGTCTCGCCATTTCCGCTTTACAGCGGGCAAGCCATCTTGTGGTCCTGTCTACAGATTTCTGCACATAATCCCTGTCAGCCACACTGCTGGGACATTCATCAAATGCCATGGCAATGGTGGAGGCAAGATTGGACTGGATCTGCATACTCTCTTCCGGTCCCATAAAGATCTTATGCCCGTCAATATGGGAATTAAAATAAACCCCCTCTTCTTTGATCTTTCTCAGTTTTGCAAGGGAAAATACCTGGAATCCGCCTGAGTCTGTAAGAATCGGTTTGTCCCATACCATAAATTTATGAAGGCCACCTAACTGCTTTACTATTTTATCACCCGGGCGCACATGAAGATGATAAGTATTTGATAATTCTACCTGTGTTCCGATCTGCTGTAAATCCATGGTGGATACAGCGCCTTTAATCGCACCGATCGTTCCCACATTCATAAAAACAGGAGTCTGGATCGTACCATGCACTGTATGAAATTCTGCACGCTTGGCACGGCCTTCTGTTTTAAGAAGTTTATATTCTGCCATTTTTTCTCTCCTCTTGATAAAAATCACTTTTTCTATTATATCCCGAAATAGCTGAATTTTCAACTGCAAATAAGGTAATCATTGGTAAACTTTCATATTGTCTTTTCCAGACCATTAGCGTATAATATTACGGAATATTCATATCTGGAAATAGATATTTTAATAGGAAAGAATTACTTCAATATTTTTTCTTTTATACAGAAAGAGGAGGCTTGAATTTACTTTATGAATTACAAAACACTTGGAATTGACATTGGTTCCACTACTGTAAAAATCGCGATTCTGGACGAGAATGAAAATCTTATTTTCGCAGATTACAAGCGCCATTTCGCCAACATTCAGGAAACCCTTGCAGACCTTCTTCAGGAGGCCTTTGACCAGTATGGCGAGATGACTCTCCATCCTGTGATCACAGGTTCCGGCGGTCTGACCCTTGCCAACCATCTGGGCGTTCCTTTTACCCAGGAGGTTATTGCAGTTTCTACTTCTCTGCAGAAGCTGGCACCAAAGACAGATGTTGCCATCGAGCTTGGTGGTGAGGATGCCAAGATCATTTATTTCGAAAACGGAAACGTAGAACAGCGTATGAACGGTATCTGTGCAGGCGGTACCGGTTCTTTCATCGACCAGATGGCTTCTCTTCTCCAGACAGATGCCACAGGTCTGAATGAATATGCCAAAGATTACAAAGCGCTCTACCCGATTGCTGCCCGCTGCGGTGTTTTCGCCAAAACGGATATCCAGCCGCTGATCAATGACGGTGCAACCAAACCGGATCTGTCAGCTTCTATTTTCCAGGCAGTTGTAAACCAGACCATCTCCGGTCTTGCCTGCGGAAAACCCATTCGTGGACATGTTGCATTCCTGGGTGGTCCGCTTCACTTCCTGTCCGAACTGAGAGAATCCTTTATCCGTACTTTGAAGCTGGATGAGGAACACACCATCATTCCGGAGAACTCCCATCTTTTTGCAGCCATCGGTTCTGCATTAAATGCAAAAGAAGACAACTCCATTTCCCTGACAGAAATGAAAGACAGACTCCGCAATTCCATTAAGCTGGATTTCGAAGTAGAACGTATGGAACCACTTTTCGCGTCTCAGGAAGAATACGATGCATTTGCAAAACGTCAGAGTTCCTACAAAGTAAAAACAGGAGATCTGGCTACATATAAAGGAAACTGCTATCTGGGTATTGATGCAGGTTCCACCACAACCAAAACTGCACTGGTAGGCGAAGATGGAACACTTCTCTATTCTTTTTACAGCAGCAACAACGGAAACCCGTTAAAAACTACCATTCGTTCTATTAAAGAGATTTACGAACTGCTTCCCGAGGATGCAAAGATTGCTTATTCCTGTTCTACAGGTTATGGCGAGGCTCTGATTAAGGCTGCTCTGATCCTGGATGAGGGCGAGGTTGAAACCGTATCCCATTACTATGCAGCAGCGTTTTTTGACCCGGAGGTAGACTGTATCCTGGATATCGGCGGACAGGATATGAAATGTATCAAGATCCGCAACAAGACCGTTGACAGCGTACAGTTAAATGAAGCATGCTCCTCCGGATGCGGTTCCTTTATTGAAACCTTTGCCAAATCCCTGAATTATACAGTACAGGATTTCGCAAAAGCTGCTGTTTTTGCACAGCATCCTATAGATCTTGGTACCAGATGTACTGTTTTCATGAATTCCAAGGTAAAGCAGGCACAGAAAGAAGGAGCTGAGGTATCCGATATTTCCGCAGGCCTTGCTTACTCTGTTATCAAAAATGCACTCTATAAGGTTATTAAGGTTTCTGATGCTTCCGAACTTGGCAGACACATCGTTGTACAGGGTGGTACCTTCTACAATGATGCGGTTCTTCGAAGCTTCGAAAAGATTGCAGGCTGCGAAGCCATCCGTCCGGATATCGCCGGAATCATGGGTGCCTTCGGTGCCGCACTGATTGCCCGTGAACGCCATCAGGAAGGCGCAGAAACGACTATGCTCTCCATTGATAAGATTAACGAGCTGAAATATACAACTTCTATGGCAAACTGTCGTGGATGTACCAATAACTGCCGTCTGACTATCAACAAATTCTCCGGAGGCCGCCAGTATGTAAGCGGTAACCGCTGTGAACGCGGTATCGGTAAGGAAAAGAACAAAGATCATATTCCGAATCTTTATGAATACAAATATAAACGTATTTTCTCCTACACACCGCTTACTGCTGATAAGGCAACGCGAGGTAAAGTAGGTATCCCCCGTGTTCTGAATATGTTTGAGAATTATCCTTTCTGGTATACTTTCTTTACAGAACTGAAGTATGAGGTTGTGCTCTCTCCTACTTCCACCAGAAAGATTTATGAGCTGGGTATTGAATCCATTCCAAGTGAATCCGAATGCTACCCTGCCAAGCTCGCACATGGCCATGTAACCTGGCTGATCCGCAATGGTGTGAAATTTATTTTCTACCCTTGTATTCCATATGAACGTAACGAGTTCCCGGATGCAGTCAATCACTATAACTGCCCGATCGTTACCTCTTATGCCGAAAATATCAAAAATAACGTAGACGAATTAAATGATCCGTCCATTACCTTCCGCAATCCGTTCCTTGCATTTACTTCTGAGGAAATTCTGGCAAATCGTCTGGTAGAGGAATTTAAGGATATCCCGGCAGAAGAAGTCAAAGCTGCTGTGCATAAGGGCTGGGAGGAAATGGCTGCTGCACGCCGCGATGTGCAGAAAAAAGGGGAAGAAACCCTGAAATATCTGGAAGATACAGGACGCCATGGTATTGTCCTTGCAGGACGCCCATACCATATTGACCCGGAAATCCATCATGGTATCCCGGATCTGATCAACAGCTATGGTATTGCCGTACTTACCGAGGATTCCATCTCTCATCTGGCACCTGTGGAACGCCCGATCCGCGTCAATGACCAGTGGATGTACCACTCCAGACTGTATGCTGCTGCAAACTATGTAAAGACACGCGATGACCTGGATCTAATCCAGCTCAACTCTTTCGGATGTGGTCTGGATGCAGTTACTACAGACGAGGTTTATGAAATCCTTGACGGAAGTGACAAAATCTATACCTGCTTAAAGATTGACGAGGTAAATAACCTTGGTGCTGCAAGAATCCGTATCCGTTCCCTGATCGCAGCAATCCGCGCGAAGAAAGCACAGGGACAGAAACGCACTGTCAAACCTGCTTCCATTGATAAAGTATCCTTTACAAAGGAAATGAGAAAGGACTATACCATCCTCTGCCCGCAGATGTCACCGTTCCATTTCAGCCTCCTGCAGGCAGCATTCAATTCCTGCGGATACAACCTGGAGGTGCTTCCGAATGACAATAAGCATGCTGTGGATGTTGGTCTGAAGTATGTAAACAATGACGCCTGCTATCCGTCTCTGATCGTTGTGGGACAGATCATGGATGCTCTGCTTTCCGGTAAATATGACCTGAACAAAACGGCCGTTGTCATGTCACAGACAGGTGGCGGATGTCGTGCTTCCAACTATATCGCATTTATACGACGCGCATTAAAGAAAGCCGGTATGGAACAGATTCCGGTTATCTCTGTTAACTTAAGCGGTCTGGAAAGCAATCCCGGATTCAAACTTACGCTTCCATTAGTGAAGAAAGTTGCTTACGGTGCCGTATTCGGAGATATCCTGATGAAATGCGTATATCGTATGCGTCCTTATGAACTGGAAGAGGGAATCGTAAACAGGAAACATAAAATCTGGGAACAGCGTGTGATCTCTTTCTTAAGCGGAAGCAGTATCAGCCACAGCCAGTTTAAAAAAATGTGCCGCGAAATGGTTCATGAATTTGATACCATTCCGATCAGTGATGTGAAGAAGCCTCGTGTCGGCATCGTAGGTGAGATCCTTGTCAAGTTCCTGCCTGCTGCAAATAATCATCTGGCAGAGCTTCTGGAATCTGAAGGCGCTGAGGCAGTTGTACCGGATCTGATTGATTTCATGTGCTACTGCTTCTATAATCAGAACTTTAAGGTAGAAAATCTTGGATTCAAGAAGTCCAAGGCAACCATGGCAAACTGGGGAATCAAAGCAATCGAATGGGTGAGAAAGCCTGCAAGCGAAGCTCTTGCACAGAGCCGCCATTTTGCACCGCCTGCTGATATCAGAGATCTGGCAAAAATGGCATCTCCGATCGTTTCCACCGGAAACCAGACAGGTGAGGGATGGTTCCTGACAGGTGAGATGATGGAACTGATCCATGGAGATGTTCCGAATATTGTTTGTATCCAGCCTTTCGGATGTCTGCCGAACCACATTGTAGGTAAGGGTGTTATCAAAGAGATCCGCAGAGAATATCCGACAGCCAATATTGTAGCCATCGACTATGACCCGGGTGCAAGTGAAGTTAACCAGCTCAACCGAATCAAACTGATGCTCTCCACAGCCCAGAAGAATCTGAAAAAAGTAGAAGAAAAAAATGCATAAATAATACCGTAATGGATATATTGCAATGTATTTTACCTTGCAATATATCCGCCTTAGAGCGTGTCTAAAAAAAGCTTTCTGCAATCTATATATCCTGCTTTGCGAAAAGCATTTTTCAAACGCGCTCAAAAAAAGAGTTATATTTCAGAAATTTTAAATGTGTTTCTATTTCAGAAATACATTTAAACCATGAAATATAACTCTTTTATTTTTTATAACTTCTGTTTTTTAATTATTCTGCCAGAACGGAAGTTTCTCTGCAATCCTTATCAGATAGCTTCCACCCGGAATTCTTCTAAGTTGTGATTCTGACGGCTTGCTGATGATCAGGTAAGCAAACAGATAAACAACCGCAGCAACAGGAATGGAAACGATCAGACAAATGAAATTGGATTTTACAAAAATGTTCAGTCCATAGCAGATACAGCCTGCAACAATTCCCATGGGAACAGATGCAAGAACAGGATACAGATATCCTTCTTTCCATGGATTCTTATACTGCAGATATTTCTTCATGGCTCTGTCATTTAACACACATACAACCACAGAATAGATCACCATTGCGATCAGCAGTGCATAAACTCCAAGGTTTGTAGTAAACAGCAGCACTACCACTACCACAATATCCACAACCAGTGCGATTGCAGCCGTAATCACCGGAATCCTCTGCTGTCCGATTGCCTGCAGAACTCCATTGGAAATATTTGACATTCCATTGAGCAGGATCGAAAAAGAACCAAGGATCAGCAGGTTGGCTGCCAGTCCTGTGGAATTTCCGTAAAGCAAAAATACAATCGGCTGTGCAAGCACTGCCAGTCCCATGGCACATGGGGCAGAAACTACCATAGAAAGCTGTACGGTCTGGTCAATGCACTCTCTGGTCGCTTCAATGTCTCCGGTGGCATACAGGGCGGAAACTTCCGGAATCATGGAAGTAGGTGCCGTACTGGACAGCGTCAGAGGAATATTAATAATTGTCATAAAGTAAGTAGCATACTCTGCATATAAAATACCAATCTGTGCCGCATCTCCACCTCTTCTTCCCAGAATATCCGAGAAAAGATACCCATTGATATAAGCATTTACATTATAAACAAAGGCGCTGAGAATGATCGGCGAAACAACCAGGATGATCACACGAAAAATCTCTTTGTAGGACTCTTCCTGGTGTCTGTGATCTCTCTCTACCCGGTGCAGGATTTTTCTGCGGTTCACACCATATACCAGAAGCATGAATGCCAATGCAGTCACCACTCCGGCTCCGGTTCCTACTGTGGAACCTGCTGCCCCCCATTTTGCAATGCTGTTCTCTGTTCCATCTGAGAATGCATTGATAAATCCCCATGCAGCCAGAAGACTGACTGCCGCATTAAATACCTGCTCAATGATCTGGGAGATAGATGTTGGCATCATATTTCTGTATGCCTGAAAATATCCTCTGAATACCCCAAGAATACCGGACAAAAAAATCGTCGGAGCCAGGATCTGAAGTGCCGGAATTGCATCCTTCTGATTCTGAGGGATGATCAGCCCTGCTCCAAAGAGACAGAACAAACCGACCACTCCGCCAATCACCATGGCATAGATCATGGCACCCTTAAAGAACTTATGTGCATTTCTGTAATCCTTCAGAGCAATACGCTCGGAGATCAGCTTGGATACCGCCTGTGGAATACTAAAGGATGCGATCATCAGAAGGATCATATAGGCATTCTGCGCAAGGCTTGTATAGCCCATTCCAAGGCTTCCTATAATATTGGAAAGGGGACTCTTGTACAGAAGACCGATTACCTTGGAGATCATAGCTGCAATCATCAGAAAGGATGCATTTTTTACTAAATTGTTTTTCTGATTCATGTTATCACTGTGTGTCTTTTACCTGACTACACATTACCTCTTTTCTTATATATTTTCTATCTGCCAGTCGATTGGTTCCAGACCATTGGCAACAAGAAATTCGTTTGTTTTACTGAAATGTTTACATCCGAAAAATCCCCTGTAAGCAGACAGAGGACTTGGATGAGGTGCCTCCAGAATCAGATGCTTCGGATTATTCAGCATGGATTTTTTCATCTGCGCCGGACGTCCCCAGAGCAGAAATACAATAGGACGGTCCTGCTCATTCAGAACCTGGATCGCAGCATCCGTAAACTGCTCCCAGCCGATCCCCCTGTGTGAATTTGCCTGATGGGCGCGTACAGTCAGAACTGTGTTCAGAAGAAGCACTCCCTGCTTCGCCCACTTCTCCAGATAGCCGTTATTGGGGATATAGCATCCACAGTCATCATGAAGCTCCTGATAAATATTCACCAGGGACGGTGGCGTCTCCACTCCTCTCTTTACGGAAAAACAAAGCCCATGAGCCTGCCCGTCATTATGATAGGGATCCTGACCCAGAATCACTACCTTCACTTCATTCAACGGTGTAAAATGAAATGCATTAAACAGATCATCCGCAGGAGGAAAAATCTTCCTAGTCTGATATTCTGTCATCACCGTTTTATATAATTTCGCATAATACGGCTGGTGAAACTCCCCCTTCAGGGCTTCCAGCCAGTCACCTGAAATTGCTGACATACCTTATCCTTCACCTCTTATATTTTTCGTGGTCATCGTCTGACAGAAATTCCCCTGTCAGACAGATAATCCTTCACCTGAGAAATCTCCAGTTCTTTATAATGAAACAAAGACGCAGCCAGTGCAGCATCTGCTCCCCCTTCGGTCAGTGCATCATAAAAATGCTCCAGTGTACCTGCACCGCCTGATGCGATCACAGGAATGGAGACAGCATCAGCAATTGCTCTGGTAAGAGCCAGATCATATCCTGCCTTTGTACCGTCACAGTCCATACTGGTAAGAAGGATTTCCCCTGCGCCCAAAGCTTCCACTTTCTTTGCCCACTCTATGGCATCAATCCCTGTATCCAGTCTTCCGCCATGTTTGTAAATATTCCATCCTCCGTCTTCTCTGCGCTTGGCATCAATAGCCACAACTACGCACTGGCTTCCAAACTTGTCAGCCGCCTCACTGATCAGTTCCGGTCTGTCAATTGCTGCAGAATTTACGGAAATCTTATCTGCTCCTTCTCTCAGCAGTTTCTTGAAATCATCTACAGTACGGATACCGCCGCCTACTGTAAACGGGATAAATACATTGGCAGCAACCCGTCTTACCATGTCAACTACCGTATCTCTCTGTTCGCAGGATGCTGTAATATCGAGAAACACCAGTTCATCTGCTCCTGCTGCATCATAGGCTTTGGCAATCTCCACCGGATCACCCGCATCGCGAAGCTGCACAAAATTTACGCCCTTTACCACACGTCCGTTATTTACATCCAGGCAGGGAATAATTCTCTTTGTAAACATTTTATTTTCCCTCCTTCTCAGTATTGCCGTCTTTTCCCACAGCAGCAAAATTTTCAAGTATCTTCAGTCCCCATTTGCTGCTCTTTTCCGGATGGAACTGGCAGGCAAATACATTGTCCTTTTCTACGGAAGCATGAATACAGGTGCTGTATTCTGTAGTAGCCTTTACAATCTCAGGCTCCTCTGCCTGCAGATAATAAGAATGCACAAAATATACATAGGTCTGTTCCGGGATTCCCTGAAACAGTCTGCCATTATTCTGAAAATGCAGGGAATTCCATCCCATATGTGGAATCTTAAGCCCCGGCGCAGGAGGAATCTTAACAATTTTCCCTTTCAGGATTCCAAGGCCTTCCACCCCCGGTGTCTCCTCGCTGCTTTCAAAAAGGAGCTGAAGTCCCAGGCAGATTCCAAGAAATGGCGTCTTCTTCTCTACAATCTCATGGATCACAGGTACAAGTCCGTATGTATGAAGATTCTCCATCGCCTGTCCAAAGCTTCCCACGCCCGGCAGAATTACTTTATCCGCATTTAACAAAGTCTGCGGATCGCGGGTTACTGTTGTTTCTTCCCCAAGATAATGAAGTGCTTTTTCTACACTTTTAATATTTCCGGCATCATAGTCAATTATTGCAATCATGTTATCCTCCTGATGTCATTATCTGTTTTCCTCATTATGGTAATCCAAAGATTTTCCGGATCACATGTCAGACCGGAATAAAATATCCGATCAAAACGCTCCAATACAGTATAACCCAAAAACAGACAGTTGCAAAGTGCTTTCTTTGCTTCTGTCTGTTTTTATTCCGATCATACTACCGGTTACTGTTCACTCCATTCACAGTAACACGCTTCTCACTACGTTCACAATACCCGGATATCTTATCACTGCCTGCAATCCAGAGTGAACCAGAACTCCACGCCATTATCATAATTGCATACCCCATATTTCTGGTTCATACTCTCAATGATTGCCTTAACAATTGAAAGTCCGATACCACTTCCGCCATATTCTCTTGTCCGGGCCTTATCTACTTTGTAGAATTTATTCCAGAGATTTGGGATATCCTCTTCCGGAATCGGAGTACCTGTATTAAATACGGTTACTTTCACACAGTCCTCTTCCTGAAGAACCTTAATTTCTACTTTTCGTTCTCCGTCCAGATGGTTCAGTGCATTGCTTGTATAATTGGTCACAACCTCTTCAATCTTAAACTCATCCGCCCATACATATACAGGTTCTGTTTCTTCAAAAATCACAGTTGCTTCTTTCTGTTCGATCATAATATGCATGGAACCAAGTACACCCCTGATCAGAGATACAATGTCAAATCTTTCCATCACTGGGGCATCTTTACCGGATTCCAGCTGATTCAGCGTCAGCAGGTTTTTGACCAGCTTGTTCATCTTTGAAGCCTCATCCATAATAACTTCACAGTAAAATTCCCTGCTTTCCGGATCATCGGAAATATTTTCATTCAGCCCCTCTGCATATCCCTGGATCAATGCAATAGGAGTTTTCAGCTCATGAGAAACATTATCAAGAAATTCCTTACGCATCTCATCAATTTTAATCTTATCTTCTATGTCTTTCTGAAGCTTGTTATTAGCCGATTTCAACTCTGAGATCGTGCTCTCAAGTTTTCTGGACATTTTGTTAAAGTTATCGCCAAGTACATCAATCTCATTACCTGCCCTGCTTTGATATCTGGCATCAAAATCCAGATCAGACATCTTCTCTGATAATTTGGTCAGTTCACTGATCGGGCGGGTAATACGATTTGTCATCACAAGAATCACAATACCGCTGACCACAATTATGATTATTCCTACAATGAAGTAAAAACTATTGGAAATAGATGCACTTTCCTTAATACTTTCCAGAGGAGAACGGATCAGGAAATAGTAACCATTATCAAACTGTCCCCAGCATTCCACATATTCCATGCCTGCAAAGCGATCATGCACCTGCCACATGGTACAAGTATCTGTCTTTTTGAGCACACGACTGTGCTGCATATCCTGATCCAGATTATTAATATACCCAAACAGCTTACTGCGGAGCATCTTTGCCATATTATTCTCTCCCCAGTAATAATAACCGCTGTTTTCCTCATTTACTATGATCCAGGTAAGGTTATTTCTGGAACTGCTCCTCTCAATCTCATCCGAAATCTCATCTGTTGCCCCTTTTTTGTCCTCTTCTATATCTGTATCATACTGCAGGATGTCATCCAGATTCATCTGAGACAACACTTCTTTTGCCTCCTCCAGCACTTCTACTTTTTTGGATACATAATATTTTTCAAGAAAAAGACCATTGATCAGAGTAATGGTAAAGATCGAAAGCAGTAACAGACTTATAAACACTACTGAAATCTGATGTTGCAGAGTATGAAATTTTTTATCTGTTTTTCCGTTTCCTGTCATTCGTCTACCTCAAACTTGTATCCCATACCCCATACAGTCTTTATATATTCACCTTTATCTCCCATTTTACTTCTGAGCTTCTTAACATGGGTATCAATCGTACGGGCATCTCCAAAGTAGTCATAATTCCATACAGAATTCAGGATCTTTTCTCTGGAAAGTGCGATTCCCTGATTCTCCAGAAAATATGTCAGAAGTTCAAATTCCTTAAAGCTCAGTTCCATAGGCTTACCATCCACAGTAGCCAGATGTGCTGCTTTATCTATAACAATGCCGCCTGCTGAAATCACATCTTCCGGATTATTCTGACCTGTACGTCTCAAAATTGCCTCCACTCTTGCAACAAGGATTTTCGGACTGAATGGTTTGGAGATGTATTCATCTACCCCCAGATCAAATCCAAGAAGCTCATCTCTCTCATCACTTCTTGCAGTCAGCATAATGATCGGAACTTTTGAGTTCTTGCGAATCTCACGGCAAACTTCCCATCCATCCATCTTCGGCATCATGACATCCAGAATGATCAGTGCGATGTCCTTCTCCTCATAAAAGATATCCATGGCTTCTTCACCATTACCGGCTTCCAGTACCTGGAAATTCTTCTTTGTCAGGAAATCCTTTACCAGCTTTCTCATGCGGCTCTCATCATCCACCACCAGGATTTTTAATGTATCCATTTGATCCCCTCCGTTTTTCTTCATTATTTTCCGAAACAGTTTTTACTTTTTATTTATACTGTTTTCCGAGTATTGTTAAAATCCACGACTGTTCAGCGCCTTTACAGCCACAGCGCAAAATCCGGGAAAATCGCCCTCAGCAACAGATTTTATCTTTCATATGGTTACTATAGCAGAGATTTATGTAAGATTTGTGAACATATGACAGAAAAATTATAAGTATTGCTGTTCACAACACCAAATAGCCTCAAATATAAAAATCTTCTTGACAAATTCTGTTTTTATTTCTATACTGTTAATCAGTCGATATATCTTATATAATGAATGATATATCAATATTAAAAAGTGCTTTCGTCTCATCACCAGTGCTGTTTTATGAAAAAACAGCGTTGCAGACTCATTTTCAGGGCTTGTACTGGTTTCGACGGGGGCTTTGAAGTTGGGGAAGCCATCCGCAGACTCCCAGACTGCGTACCAACCGGGAAACTAAATATAAACGCAGACGAACAGTACGCGTTAGCAGCCTAATTGCTGCTCGTCAGCCCTGATGCACTCACACTTCAGGAATCTGACGTCGACCATGTGAGAAACCTTGCCGGGTAAGCTTTGCCCCGGTAGATGTATCATGAAGCTACTAAGGTTGTAAGCCTGTCGGTGGGCGTACATCCAAGGGAATGTTAAAACAGCGACTGTGATGGGAGATGCCTCAATGAATAGGCTTTCGGACGCGGGTTCAATTCCCGCCAGGTCCATAAAATTCCTTGATTTTATAAAGGTTTTATCTCTTGGTTTTTTTAAGTAAGCAGAAAGTAAGCAAGCAAGTGTAATCAAGGCATGATAAAGAGTTTATCCACAAAGTGATACTTTACGGATAAGCTCTTTTTTATAGTCTGATTCGCTTACATCATATGTGTAGAAATTTTCATTTACTTCTGGTGTGTTTCCAATCAGGACAGCAGTTGTCACTGAATCTGCATCATTTACACGCATACGTGAATTTAAAGTCCTGCGAATAGCATGTATACTTTTAACCGGAATTTTTGCCTGTTCACATTTATAACGAGCACATTCAGAAATAGATTCTGGTGTACAATGACCTGTGACAGTAGCAAATTACAAATATAAAAAAGAGTTGCTGCCAGATGGTCAGTGTTGAATATTTTATGTAAATCCACTATAATATAATCAAAAAGGAGCGTGATCGTATGGCTTTACTCAAAGAAGAATCTTATACCATTGAAGATATTTATGCTCTGCCAGATGGCGAAAGAGCTGAACTGATTGACGGACACATCTATTATATGGCACCACCATCGTACAAACATCAGAAACTCGTCATGGAGCTTTCCGCTATCATCCGTAATTATATAAAACAGCACAAAGGAACTTGCGAAGTGCTTCCTGCACCATTCGCCGTATATCTTGATGAAATAAATAATACTTATGTCGAACCAGATATATCTGTGATTTGTGATCCAAACAAACTTGATGATAAAGGATGTAAAGGCGCACCAGACTGGATTATTGAAATTGTATCGCCTGCAAGCAGAAAAATGGATTATCTCCTGAAACTTTTCAAATACCATTCCGCAGGTGTCCGGGAATACTGGATCGTAGATATCGCAAAAAACAGAATTACAGTATACAACTTTAATCATGATTATTCCATTGAAGAATATTCGTTCACTGATACTGTAAAAGCTGGAATTTACGAAGATTTATCTATTGATTTCTCAGAAATTAATATCCTGTAAAATCTAAAAAAGTTGGTAATACATCCCTTCTATATGGGATTTTACCAACTTTTTATTGTGCTTGTTCCATGGCACATCCGATAGTTTGATTACCAAAACACATCTGGTATTCTTTATGGCGCCAAAGGATTTTAATGATGATATCATCATCTGTTACCAATTGTCCCACTTTCTTTTGAACAAAAAAAGACACACCATCTCCATAAAAAACATCCACAGGGTAATTCCCTGTGGATGTTTTTTATTCACCAAACTGTTGTGCACATTCTTTCAGCATTTCGCGGATTGGCAGATGGTACGGACATCTGGTTTCACATTTGCCGCATTCTATACAGGCGGAAGCCTTCACCGCAAGAGAACTGTAACGGTTTCTTGCCCAGTCTCCCAGCCCGTAACGATTAAGATAGCCTGCGAACAGGAACACACCCGAAATATCGATTCCCACACTGCATGGAGCACAGTAATTACATCTGCGGCAGAAATTTGTGCCAAGCTGATTCCGTACTGTCTGAACTTCCTCCAGTTCTTTCTCGCTTAACGGGGAATCATCAAGACAGGCCTTTATATTCTCCTCGATTTCCTTCTCTTCCGCCATTCCCGGGATCACAATAGTAACGTTCTTATTCGAACAGACATAACGCAATGCCAGCGTTCCATTTTCAATTGCACCACCGGCCAGAGGTTTCATATCAATAAAGCCGATGTTTTTCTCCTCACATTTTGAGATCAGCTCTTCCCCCTGACTCTCTACAATATTATATGGAAACATAATAGTTTCCACCCAGTCAAGCTCCAGAGCCCGGGCAAAAACCTCCACAGAATGAGCGGTCAGACCAATATGTTCGATTTTTCCTGCTGCTCTTGCCTCCTGCAGTGCTTCAAGGGCACCACCGGCCGCCTGCACCTGATCAAGCTGTTCCATACTCGGATTATGCACCTGGTATAATTCAATATGATCTGTACGAAGATTATGAAGACTCTTCTCAATATCTTCAGCCATAGCTTCCTTTGTACGTGCCATGGACTTTGTGGCAATTATAAATCTGTCCCTGATACCTTCCAGTGCATATCCCAGATATTCTTCACTGACCGTATATCCTCTGGCTGTATCAATATAATTTACTCCCCGGTCTGCCAGCTTATGCAGCAGTGTCTTTGTTCCTTCCGCATCAATTTTCTGGATCGGTATCCCGCCAAGGCCCATTCTGGAAACCCTGAGACCGGTTTTTCCAAGTGTTACATATTCCATATTTTTTTCTCCTATTTTCAATCAGAGATAAAAAACTGCCACCGGATCTTACCGATGGCAGTTTTTATCTCTTTACATCTGTCGATCAGACAAAACAAACAACTGGTTTCATCCTGATTATACTCGAGAAAGATATTCTCCTGTTCTTGTATCGATTTTCAGTTTGTCGCCCTGGTTAACGAACAGCGGAACCTGAACCTGTGCACCTGTTTCTACAGTAGCCGGTTTTGTAGCACCCTGTGCTGTATTTCCGGCAAATCCCGGCTCTGTCTCAGTAACTTCAAGTTCTACGAACAGAGGAGGCTCAATAGCAAATACATTTCCGTTGTGGGAACAGATCTTAACCATCTCGTTCTCTTTAACGAATTTAAGAGAATCTCCAACCTGATCTTTTGTAAGACCAACCTGATCGTATGTCTCTACGTTCATGAAGTAGTACAGATCACCATCATCATACAGATACTGCATATCTACACGCTCAATACGTGCAGCCGGGAATTTCTCTGTTGGACGGAAAGATTTCTCAAGAACTGCTCCTGTAATAATGTTTTTGTATTTTGTTCTTACGAAAGCAGCACCCTTTCCTGGTTTTACGTGCTGGAATTCAACGATCTGACATACGTTTCCGTCAATTTCAAGTGTGATACCGTTTTTGAAATCACCTGCTGAAATCATAGTTATATTTCCTCCTTAATAGTACAGTTCAGCAATGCTGTGTCTTTTGACAACAACAGCCGTTCAAAGTGTGTGTCCCTCTCATGCTTTTCTCAGTTTTGTGACACACTCTTATTTAATTTTATAATATTCTGCTGTTTTTTTCAACTATTTTTTACACATGTTTTTAATTTTTCTTCAAGCTGAGCAATCAGATCCTCAAACGGCTTATCTCCTGTGATCATCTCAACATCTGCAAACTTCGCATAAACCGGATCGCGCTGTTTAAGAAGTTTTCTGATCTTATCTTCTTTGTCTTCTCCCTCGATCAGAGGATTGCTGCTGGAATTTTCCAGTCTCTTCTTCAACGTTGCATAAGATCCCTTCAAATATACTATAGTTCCCAGTTTTTTAATATATTTTGCATTCTGTTCCTGCATCGGAAGACCGGACCCCAGAGAAATAATCTTCTGTTCCGGATCATCGATCAGTGCCTTGATCACAGTTGTCTCAAGAGCTCTGTAAAATGGTTCTCCGAATCTGTCAAAGATTTCTTTCATTGTAAGGTTCATCTTCTTTGATACTACGCGGTCAACGTCTACAAAAGGAAGATTGAAATCTTTTGCCAGCCGTTTTCCTACTCTTGTCTTACCTGAACCCATAAATCCTATGATAACAATATGGTTCATGAATTCCCCTCCTCTTTGCGGTAAAAATATAGTACAATTCTTTCAAGATATCGTTTCAGTACGATCTGAATCTCTTCTTTCGGATTGAGTGGTTTCACCAGAATATTCCGGATTCCTGTGCGTTTCGCACCATATATATCAGTAAAGAGCTGATCTCCTATAAAAACTGTATTACTTCTGTCTGTCCCAAGAAGTTCCATTGCCCTGATATAATTTTTTGTTGAAGGCTTGTGTGCATTCTCGATAAACTGCGCTCCTATCGCATCATTAAAAGAAGAAACTCTCTCGTACTGGTTGTTTGACAGAAAACAGCATTTAAATCCAAGTTCCTTCAGATGTGCAAACAGCGCACATGCTCTCTCATCTGCCGGTGCACCATGAGGTACCAGAGTATTATCTATATCAAACAGAAGTCCTCTGTATCCCTGCGCATACAGATCATCGAAGTTTATCACATAGGTCGAATCCAGATATTCATCCGGAAAAAAGCAATTAAACATCCGTAGTCATTTCCTTTATTTATATTTTTTCTGAAAACAAGATCAGCGATAAGTGTCTGACAGTACGCTGTCCCCGAAATACTGAATCATTATGATCAGCGTTCATTAAGAGGAACATATACTGCCGGTTCCAGAACATTCTTATATGCCGGACGGATGATCTTATCTGCATTAATGAGCTCTTCCATACGGTGCGCACTCCATCCTACGATACGTGCAACTGCAAACATCGGTGTATATAATTCCAGTGGCAGATCCAGCATACTGTACACAAAACCGCTGTAAAAGTCTACATTGGCGCTTACACCTTTATAAATACGACGCTCTTCTGCAATTACTTCAGGTGCCAGACGTTCCACCATAGAATACAGGGCATAATCTTTCATTCTGCCTTTTTCCCTTGCCAGAGTTTCCACATATGCCTTGAAAACTTCAGCTCGCGGATCAGACACTGAATAAATCGCATGTCCCATTCCATAGATCAGTCCCTTCCGGTCAAATGCCTCTTTATGAAGAAGTCTCTTCAGATATGTCCGGACCTCGTCTTCATCCTTCCAGTCCTTAACTTCCTTCTTCATATCATCAAACATCCTGACAACTTTAATGTTGGCACCGCCATGCTTTGGTCCCTTTAATGAGCCAAGTGCTGCGGCAATCGCAGAATATGTATCAGTTCCTGATGAGGAAACCACATGAGTTGTGAATGTAGAGTTATTACCTCCGCCATGTTCCATATGAAGGATAAGCGCAATATCCAAGATCTTTGCCTCCAGATGTGAATACTTCTTATCCGGACGAAGCATTCTCAGAATGTTCTCTGCTGTGGTAAGTTCTTTCTTCGGATTATGGATATAGAGACTCTTATCTTTAATATAATGGTTATAAGCCTGATATCCATAAACAGATAAAAGCGGAAATACACTGATCAGATTCAGACACTGTCTGAGCACATTCGGCAATGATGTATCGTCAGGGTTGGTATCATAAGAATATAAAGTAAGCACACTTCTGGAAAGCCCGTTCATGATATCCTTGCTCGGAGCCTTCATTATAACATCACGCACAAAATTTGTAGGAAGTGACCGCTGATTTGCCAGAAGCTGTGTAAAATCTGCAAGCTGTTTCTTATCCGGAAGACTGCCAAATAATAAAAGATAGGTAACTTCTTCAAATCCATATCTGTCATCTTCGATAAATCCCCTGGTAAGATCTTTGATATCATATCCTCTGTAGGAAAGACTTCCAGCACATGGAACTTCTTTGCCATCAACAATCTTTGTGGCTTTCACATTAGAAACCTGAGTCAGGCCTGCAAGAACCCCTTTTCCATTAATATCACGAAGACCTCTCTTCACATCATATTTTGCATACAGAGAAAGATCCAGACTTGTATGTTCCTTGCAAACCTCCGTCAGATTTTCAATTTCAGGTGTTACTTTGGTTTTAAATCCCGCCATGTAATAAATCTCCTTTCTTCACAATTCTCTCGATAATGATTCCCTCCTCGTTTCTGTCATCGCAACAATTTGTAGATGCACATCTCTGTAAATATTATAGCATTTTTTTCTCTTTCGGTCTACATCTTATATATTCTGTTTCTGAATAGAAAAAATCAGATTACCGCTTACTGTTCACGCACTACTGTCCTGCGAGCGTTTTTTAACTTCCATTTGCAGTTTCTTACGGATACATGGCAATATAAGAACCGAAACGTACAGTGCGAATTTACGCAGTTTTTATAAATATACTGTATTTTTTAGAAATTGCTATAAATTGTATGGATGATTTTTAACATTTTCTCATACTTGGCGCCATTTCGCAAGTACAAATTTTGTTCAAAAAATTTTCATAAAAAAATTTTCATTTGGCTCTTTCCATTTGTAACACTTTAGTGTATAATAACGTCGATTTAAAAAATAATTATACGATGGACGAGGAGGAAATCATAATGTCTTATACTGAAGAAGTATACGAAAGAGTCGTAGCACAGAATCCAAATGAGCCTGAATTCCATCAGGCAGTAAAGGAAGTTTTAGACTCCCTTAAAGTCGTAATCGACAAAAATGAAGAGAAATACCGCAAGCTTTCCATTCTGGAACGTCTTGTTGAGCCTGAAAGAATCATCTCTTTCCGAGTTCCGTGGGTAGACGATAAAGGTGTTGTACAGGTAAACAAAGGTTATCGTGTACAGTTCAACAGTGCGATCGGACCATACAAAGGTGGTTTAAGATTCCATCCGTCAGTAAACCAGGGAATCCTTAAATTTTTAGGTTTCGAACAGATTTTCAAGAACTCCCTTACAGGTCTTCCGATCGGTGGCGGTAAAGGTGGTTCAAACTTTGATCCTAAAGGAAAATCTGACAGAGAAGTTATGGCATTCTGCCAGAGCTTTATGACAGAACTTTCCAAATATATCGGTGCTGACATGGACGTTCCTGCAGGTGATATCGGTGTAGGCGGACGTGAGATTGGTTATCTGTACGGACAGTACAAGAGAAACCGCGGATTATACGAGGGTGTTCTCACAGGTAAAGGTCTTTCCTACGGTGGATCTTTAATCCGTACACAGGCTACAGGATATGGTCTTGTATATATGCTGAACGAAATGGTTAAAGCTAAAAACGACACAATCTCCGGTAAAACTCTCATCGTAACAGGTTCCGGTAATGTTGCCATCTACGCAGTAGAGAAAGCTGCCGAACTTGGCGGTAAAGTTGTTGCTATGTGCGACTCCAACGGATATATCTATGATCCGGAAGGAATCAAACTTGACATCGTTAAAGATATCAAAGAAGTAAAACGTGGACGTATCAAAGAATACGCAGATCGCGTAGAAGGCGCTACTTATACAGAAGGAAAAGGTATCTGGAACATCAAATGTGATATCTATCTTCCATGCGCAACTCAGAATGAACTTGACCTTGATGCTGTTAAGATCCTTATTGCAAACGGATGCAAATATGTTGCAGAAGGTGCAAATATGCCTACTACCCGCGAGGCAACTGATTACCTTATGGCAAACGGTGTAATATTTATGCCTGGTAAAGCAGCTAATGCCGGTGGTGTTGCTACTTCCGCACTTGAAATGTGCCAGAACTCTGCAAGACTTTCCTGGACAGCAGAAGAAGTTGATACAAAACTTCATCAGATCATGGTTGATATCTTCCATAAAGTTGATGATGCTTCCAAGCGTTATGATATGGAAGGCAACTATGTTGCAGGCGCTAATATCGCAGGCTTCGAGAAAGTTGTAGATGCTATGATCGCTCAGGGTATTGTTTAATTTATTTTAGTTAATTACCCCCATAAAAATACACATAAAGAGCCGGCGGGATATTATTCTCGTCGGCTCTTTATATTTGCCCGTAAATCCTTTCACACAGAGCATTCATACATTACTGTTCACACAGAACTCTTATTTAATTCATAAACTTCTTCAGCTCGTCCATAAAAGTACTGACATCTTTAAATTCTCTGTATACAGACGCAAAACGTACATAAGCAACTGCATCCAGATCTTTCAAATGTTCCATAACGATCTCACCAATTCTGGTGCTGGAAATCTCTTTCTCTTCGGTATTAAAGATTTCTCCCTCTATGGCATCCATCATCTCTTCAATCTTATCTATGGATATTGGTCTTTTATAGCAGGCTCTCAGAATTCCCGACTGAATTTTACTGCGATTATACTGTTCTCTGTTCTGATCTTTTTTGATCACAGTAAGCGGAATACTTTCCACCTTTTCATATGTGGTAAATCTCCTTCCGCAGGCATCACACAAACGACGGCGACGGATAGAATTGGTATCTTCTACCGGTCTGGAATCAACTACTCTCGTATTATCCTGATTACAAAATGGACACTTCATACGACGTCCCCCTTTAATTCGTATTACTGTTTTCTGCTTATGTACTATATACTTGATTCGGTTAAACGGCTACAAATACGTTACTGTTCACTCCATTCTCAGTAACACAAATACAAACAGTTATATATAGTTTTATTATACTGTATTTCTATTTAAGGTGTCAATAAAAGGACTTGCATAAATTTTTGCAAAAATACATAAATTGTTATCAAACGCATATCAGATTCTGAAAGCATTGGCACGACAGTCTGATTTTAACCGGAAGGACTGTATCTGATTTATGAAAATCTGTGAATTAAAGCAAAAAGAAGTAATTAATATCTGTACCTGCCGCAGTCTCGGATGTCCCATTGATGCGGAATTTGACTGCAAAAGCAGTCAACTCACCGCCCTTATACTTCCAGGCCCCGGAAGATTCTGCTGCCTGTTCGGACGTGATAATGAATATATCATTCCCTGGGAATGTATCAGCCAGATCGGGGACGATATCATCCTTGTGAAAATAGACGAAGAAAAATGTTTCCATAAAGGCTGATATTTCACCGCAGAGAATTGTCAAGGACCTATATTTTTTATATTTTCCCGGTCAAAGTATAAATCCACTGCTATATGAGAATCATTCTTACTGAAGTATATGACAACTATTCGGCAGCCACTGTCCTTTTTTTATTTCCTGAAATGATTTCGGAGGATCCTGGCTCATATCTGCGAATAGTCGGTTTACATCCAGAGATAATAAGGAGGATTCAATAAGATGGCACTGAACAAAGTTGAAATCTGCGGAGTCAATACGTCGAAACTTCCTGTTCTTACAGCAGAAGAAAAAGCGGAACTGTTCAGACGGATCAAAAGCGGCGATGAACAGGCACGTGAATTGTACATTAAAGGAAATCTACGTCTTGTTCTCAGCGTAATACGACGATTTCAGAACAGCAGCGAAAATGCCGATGACCTTTTTCAGATCGGATGTATTGGTCTGATCAAGGCCATTGACAACTTTGATACCACTTTACAGGTAAAATTTTCCACTTATGCAGTTCCAATGATCATAGGCGAAATCAGGCGATATCTCAGGGATAACAACAGTATCCGCGTCAGCCGTTCTCTTCGTGATATTGCATACAAAGCAATCTATACCCGCGAAAATTATATGAAGCAGCACCTGAAAGAACCTACAGTTACCGAAATTGCACAGGAAATTGGTATCGAAAAAGAAATGATCGTATATGCCCTTGATGCTATCCAAAATCCTGTGAGTCTCTTTGAACCGGTCTATACAGAAGGCGGTGATACTCTTTATGTCATGGATCAGATCAGTGACAAAAAAAACAAAGAAGAACGCTGGATTGAAAATCTTGCTCTCCGCGAAGCTATGCAGAGGCTGAACAGCCGCGAAAAGCATATCATAGAACTGCGCTTCTACGAAGGAAAGACGCAGATGGAAGTAGCTCAGGAAATCGGCATCTCCCAGGCACAGGTCAGTCGTCTCGAAAAAAATGCACTGAAATCCATGCGTAATTATCTGCGTCCATAAAATGATAATTCAAGATCCGTATTCAGAAAAGCAGCCTGGCCCAATACCTGCCAGACTGCCTTACATATCTTTTAAAATATACCGTTTTCCGCCTCTTTCCAATGAGGTTCTGATCCGTCTGTGAAGCTTTAATGAAGCTTTAACACTTCAACAAATTCTGCCAGTTTTCTATATTAAATATCTGCTTCACATCCAGAGCCCCTGACATTGCAGGAAAGAACTTCTTCATATCAGTAAATACCAGAGCATAGTCGAACTTTGACATTCCGATCATCCTGCGAAGCTCACGCCTGTAAAAATCCAGAAGCATCTCCGGCACTTCTGTTTTCTTAGATTTCATAAACTTTTTATGACATACATATTCTTCGTCCGTAGCCGGGTAGGAACGCTTCCAGTATAAAACCCTGATTTCTTTTGGCAGACTATTCAGTTTCTCAGAAGACTCCTCTTCTTTTGCACCATTCCCGATCAACGTCACATCAAAATGCTCATAATCCACTTTGTTCAGAAATTCATAGAATGCCTCTGTCTCCTGTGTATCACTGAAATCTCCTGCATATACCAGAAGTTTTACTTTATCTGTCTGATTCAGATATATCGGATTTACCGGTTCTTTTCCATCAAGCAGGACTTCTGCTATACGTTTGCATGCTTTTCCATCATCTCTCGGACATATCTGTTCTCTTGCTTTTTCATACTTCTCTTTACAGGAAGCAGCCACTCCCGGAAGATCCTTCAGAAGTTCACCAAGCTTCTCAGGGGTAGACACTGCCGGTCCCGGAAGTTTGTCAAATCCGAAGTACAGACCTCTATAATCTTCAAAATTCTCCGCATCCGGCACATAAAACAGAATCGGTTTTCCTGTCAGCATGAAATCATAAAAAATACTGGAATAATCAGAAATCAGTACATCTGTCACTGACAAAATCTCATTTGTATCCATTGTTGCAGGAATAAATTTTGTCTGCGCATCACCAGGTTCCATGGCATTCTCTTTCATATAGTGATATACGATCTGATGAAGCTTGACAAAGATCTGATATTCATTTGTATCTATACTGTTCTCCATTACATTGATCAGCTTATAGACATCCTGCAAATCTGTATCCGGACGGCTGTATTGTTCGCCTCTCCATGTCGGTGCATAAAGAATAATCTTTTTATCTTCCTTTACGTCCACTCCGCAATCCTTAAGTTCCTGTATCACTTCTGCTCTGTCACTGTCAAAAAGCTTATCATTACGCGGGAAACCCTCTTCCAGCACTGTGCCTTCATACAGATTCTGCATTTTATACGAATCTTTGTATGCTGTCTTTGTCATATAAGGTCCGGAGGAAACTATATAATCTGCACTGAGCAGATTTCTTGCTGTATTTCCCTGAGAGATATTTGCTCCCGGAATATCAAATCCCATATTCTTCAGAGGAGTTCCATGCCAGGTATCGATCAGTACCTGACCTTCTCTTTTAAGGAAATAGCTTGGAAAGCTTACATTATTTACCAGATATTTCACTGTCGCAAGTTCTTTACAGTATTCCTTTGATTTATATTTTACAAATCGCACGTTCGGATATTTTTCGTATTTTTCAATCTGTTTTCTGTTATCCTCGAAGTCCTCAAGCACCCAGATATGGGTATAATCCTGATACTCTTCTTTTTCAAGAAGATACAAAAACAGAGCATAAGGATTACAGATCATACCACGTCCGCCAAAAGCTTCATAAAGAATTGTATTATCTCTTATCTGGTATTCCTTTACAAACTCGGCATAGCTGGTTCTAAGCGGATATTTCTCCCTGCACTCCAGAATCTGTTCTTCATTTTTCATATAAAAGGTCTTGATTCCCATTACACGATTAAAAAGACGATTCCACTCTTTAACTGCCTTCTCAATGGCAAAGTCCTCAGATTTCCAGATTGCATTTCTGGACATCTCTCTGCGGAGTTCTTCATCATGTGCCAGCTTCAGCATCGCATCTGTAAATTTTTTTGTATCAAAAGCTTCCGGCAGGTATCCTGTTTTTCCATCATCGATGATCAGATCCATCGCTCCTGTATGGAATGCGATGACAGGAAGACCAAATTCAAAGGCTTCCATGATAACCATCGGCCATCCTTCCCACCTGGACGGAAGAAGGAAAACAGAAGAATTCAGGTAATACTTCTCCGGCTCATTTGTATAACCGACAAAATTAACTCTGTCCTCAATACCACGTCTCTTTGCATCCGCCACAATCTGATTCCAGAGATCACCGGCTCCGATAATATCCAGCTGCCATTCATCATCCTGCTTACAGAATTCTTCAAAAGATTCCATCATCAGATCAAGACCCTTGGCATATACAAATCGTGTAGCCATAAGGAAACGCTTGGATTTTGGGTCGCATTTTCTCTCACTCACGAAGCTTCGGGGATTAATTTTAACTTCTGTATCAATATCCAGAAATTTTTTGTAATCGCGCTTATCATAGTCACTGAGAACAATGTATCTGTCCAGCTTCGGCAGATATTCCTGGAGCAGACATTCCTGTTTCCAGAATACGACATTAGGAACATCAAGATATCCGGCATAACAGTTATGCTGCCATCCGATTGTCTTTGCATTCAGCTCCGGCGCCAGCATACCCAGACGAAGGCTTAAACTTGCAGTTGTGATAATAATATCATAATTCTGCTCATTTAAATATTTTACCCATTTTTCTCTGGTCTTTTTCGGGAAAATCGCATCTGCCAGAATATCATTATATTTTTCTTTATTAAAAATCCCATATTTGGCATTCAGTTTCTGAACAAGATAACGCCAGCAGAAAGCCGGTGTATGATGTCGATTGACAAACTCATTATTATCAATAAAGTCAACCTTGATATCCTCACTCATATGATACATATTCCGGTCTTCTTTAAATCTGTCCTGATATACCATGATCGTCACATCATGCTCTTTTACAAGTTCATTCGCAAGAAGTGTGACAACTCGCTTAGTTCCGCCAAGATCAAATATCTTGGTGCACCAAATACATATTTTCATTTATCTTTTTCTCCTGTTATGACTTTCTGATATCTGTATCCTATAGCAATTCCATAAAATAATGCAATCAAGACAGTTCAGCAGAGTGTGAAGGACAAGGAAGATATCTGCAGGCGTGCTGACGCACGGCAAAGATATCTGACGCAGGACTTCACGCTATGATGGACTGGATTGTTTGCAGTAATTTATGGAATTGCTATAATATCATTACATTGTAATGTTAAAATAATCCAACACACGCTGGCAGTAATTGTCACACACATTATGTGTTTTTGCTCTTACACTGGCGCGCTGTTCTTTATAATTATCTTTTCCGTTTTTAATATCCAGGATGAAATTCTCAAAATCCTGCATATTATACATATGTTCGCCAGGCATATATTCCAGCGGATCATCAAACACCCATCCTCTGGATTCCGTATAAGCCTCATAATCATCCAGTGTGAATCCAAGCGGTCTGTCTAACAGCAGATAATCAATCGCAACAGAAGAATAGTCAGAAACCAGCGCATCCGAACAGTTGATAAACTCATAAAGCTGCAGTCCGTTATCCGCAAGATCTCCGTTCTCCAGATAAACAATATTGGTAAGGACATTCTCACCAAAATCATAAGGTACCTGAAGGTAATGCTTCTTGATAACAATAAGAATATGATTCTCCTTACAGAACTTATTCAGTTCCAGAAGCTTATCTGCATCATCAATGATAGGAATATTGAATTCATTATTTAAGGTTTCCTCGTTCAGACGCTCACTGGAAGCATGTCTGTAGGTTGGCATCCACAGGATCAGTTTCTCGCTGTCTGTTTCCTTCAGAAGTTTCTTTTTATATTCATCTGCACGTTCACTGCCCTTAAGCATCATATCATAACGGGGATATCCAAACGAGAGCAGTTTTTTGGAAGTACATCCAAAAAATTCCATTTTGGTCTTAATGAAAATGTCCCCCGGTACCAGACAATAATCAAAGAAAACCTTACGCCCGTTCTTATTTGCCTTGTAACCACAGCCATGCCAGAGATCGATAAAGAGCTGATTTCTTCTCGACATACCAATCCAGTTAAAAGCCTGGGTGTAAAAAATATATTTTGATGTCAGTGCATATTTATATGCTTCTGCTCTTCGGATCGTGGAACCTTTCTTAAAGTTCTGCACAAATTTCACATTTTCAAACTGATATTCTTTATATTTAGACGGTTCATGGACCAGCCATACAATCTCATACTTTTTGTTGTATCCTTTCTCAATAAGATAGTCAAACAAAGCACGACCATTATCCGTAAAATCATCATTTGTTTCAAAGAGCATTCTATTCTCTACAAGTGCAGGGGGGAATTTCTTAAGGCGTCTGATCTTGCGATTATCATATAATCCATAGGTCACAGTTGCCCATGTCTCCTGCAACATAGCTTTTCTTCCCTTTTGAACTCTGACCTTGTTAATCTTGTTAATGGATTTTTTCAGTTTTTTTATTTTCTTTTTTATTCTTTTTTTCATATCTGGCTCCCTAGAATTCTTTTAATTTCTCACGAAGCATCGTTGAGGATGTATCTTTGGTATATGGCAGAAATACCAGCTTAGCGCCCAGCTCTTCCATTTCTTTTCCGGTCTTTTCCCAACGTGCATTGCCCTTCCAGTCATCTCCGATATAGATTTCGTTAAAGTGGACTTTTTCCCATACCTGCTTTTTGTCCAGGGTTGTCGTCACGATCACCTCATCAACATATCTGATGGCCCGTACAATCTCTGCCCTTTCTTCCAGCGGAACAATCGGTCTTTTGTTTTTATATGACTCTACCAGATCATCCGCATTCACACCGACAATCAGATAATCGCAATGTTTTTTTGCATTTCTGATCAGGTTCAGATGTCCTATATGAAACATATCAAAGGTTCCCTGTGTATATCCTATTTTTTTCTCCATTACATTCTCCCTGTTTTATTGCATTAATAGATAACTGTTCTCTTCGCATTCATATAACAGCTACAATTGTAAATAATCTGCAAGCCTTTTGCAATAGTTTTCTGTTTTATTGTGCATCTGTTTCAGATTCTTTGCTCTCTCCTGCCGGTAACTGTCTGTTCCATCAGTCAGATGTTTCATAAATTTTCTGATATCACAGGCATTATAGATTTTCTCACCCGGCATATATTCCAGCGGATCTTCAAATACAAATCCCCTTTTTTCTTTATATATATTGTAATCCGCAAGCACATATCCAAGCGGTCTGTCCAACAGCAGATAATCTACTGCCACTGACGAGTAATCAGAGAGCAGACCGTCGCTGATCCCTATCAGTTCATAAAGTTTTATCTGTTTTTTCTCCAACAGGGCTTCCGCAACATAACGTATATTGGTAAACTCCTGTTCATTCTCATCCCATTCCGTCTGAAGCGGATGCTTCTTTATGATCAGAATAATCTCCTGCTCCCTTAGATAACTGTCCAGTTCTTTCAGCTCGTTCATATCCTGTATTGCCGGAAGCTGACAGGGAAGCTCAATTTCATTTTCCGCACACCCTCCCAGATCACTTTTTCTGAAAGTCGGCATCCACAGAACAACTTTTTTCCCTTTCCATCCGAACAGACTGTCCAGAATTTCATCCTTACTCATTGACGGATGCAGCATCCAGTCATATCTGGGATATCCCATCATTAACAGCCTGTCCGGTTCGCAGTTCCATAGTCCGGATTTCGTTTTCACAAATACCGGTCCGGGAACAAGTGCATAGTCAAAATCAGGCTTTATATTCTGTTTTTTCTTTCCCTGCTCTGCATCTTTATAACCGCACCCATGCCACAGATTTACAACTGTCTGTCCTTTACACCGATACCTGTTCAGTCCTGCACTGTTATGAGAATAAAAGAAAAATCCGGCTGTAGCACCATAATAATATGCCAGCGGACTGCTCCATCCATATTTATTTTCAGCAGTTACAAATTTTACATTTCCGGTATTCTGATTTCTGAATTTTCTTTTTTCAGAGACCAGCCAGATGATCTCATATTTTTTATTATACCCGGAACTTATAAGATATTCATAAAAAGCTTCCGGATTATCTGTGCAGTCCATCATTTCCCGATTTTTAAACACAAGCCGGTTTTTCTTTATTTTTCCAAAACGCACAGTCAGCTTTCCAATGACCTGCTGCTCTGTTTTTGTCATAAAACGACCGATATAGTGCAGGATCATTCCGAAAAAGCCCAGCCTTTCCGTATATTTTTTAATCGCACTTTTTGTCATACATGCCTCCGGAATCTTTGTAAGATAATTCAAATGCAGACTTTTCGGGAAGGATACTCTCAAAAGAATCTTTGATATTTCTTTTCTGTTGTCTGAAATCTCCTATATTTTCCGTATCATTTATACACAATATTTTACACTTCTGATTTCTGAGTACATCATGTATCTGCCGGTCGTGAAGACCTATGGTAAAAAATTTCCCGATTTTCGGTGATTGAGGTTCATATTTTCCCTCCATATACTGCCAGTATTTCATCACATACTGATTTACATCCCCCGGAGAACGGAATCGTGTCCTGCATACTCTGTCCAGCACTTCGCCTTCTTCCCTCCACACTTCTTCAAAGGTACTCTTCAAAAAAGAACTTGAGATATGAGAATATTTAAAACTGGAAAACTCCCTGTACGGAAGCATCAGCATATTTCTGAATACCATTTTTCCATATGCAGGATGAAACCATTTTTTCCAGTTTCTGCCAATCACTTCTCTCTTTGAATAATGCATATTTACAAGTGCAGCATTGTTCATAAGAATGCAGGCAAACGGATTATTGATATCATCCTGTACCAACGCTGTTTCTATACAATAGTCTCTTGGAAGACCATTTCTGAAAAAGTCTTCCGGTTCCATTTTATTTATGATGAAGGTATCATCATTAAAATATACAAACTGTTCGGATAAACCTCGGATCCGATGCATATTCAGTTCAATGGGATGACTGCTGAATGTGGGCAGATACTGCTTCGGAATATAATCCTCGTGTTTTACAACTGTCAGCTTCGGATGATCTGTATTCAGCCAGGAAGGGATATGCCCCCATGTTACAAAATATATATGATTCACCCATGGAGCAAATTTTTCAACACCTCTGAACCAGTACTGCAGATTTTCCCAGTCCCGAAATCTGCTGTCCTGTGTCTGGTCATTTTTAATTCCCAGATACTCATTTCTCTGCTTTATCCAGGCTGAGTCTGATCCATCCACCCATGGCAATACAAAATCAATCTTGTCCATCTGTAATTTACCTCGTATGATAATATAAATCTTTCAAACGTTTTGCCTCTGTCTCAATGTTAAAATGCGCATCTGACAGCCGCTTCTTTATCAGATCAGCCGCTTCTCTGTTCATAGAACTCATTGCCATCACTGTTGCCGCCCACTGTATATTATCTCTGTCAAGTGACAGCCGTCTGACTCTCTCAGGAAAAACAACTGCCTCCTCAGACACCGCCTCTGACATTACGCAGGCAAGTCCATTTGCCTGGGCTTCAATAAGCGCAAATGGCACACCCTCAAAAACAGACGGAAACAGAAAAACATCCATAGCAGATAAATACCTGCGGATATTCTCCTGTTTACCGGCAAAATATACCTTATCTTCCAGTCCTTTCTGCACTGTTTTCTCTTTTATCTCTTTGTACAGACCTTCCTTTGGACCTACCAGACACAGCATCACATCTTTTTTTTCGGAAACGATCTGTTGGAAAATATCAAGCATTCTGTCATGATTCTTCGGAATATCAAATCTTCCTACATGACCGATCACTGTTTTATTTTCCCATCCCAGTTCCTTTCTGAGTGAATCTCTGTCTTTTTCTGAAAAACTGAACTTCTCTGCCTGAATGGCATTATTGATCAACGTAACCTGACCGCTTTGGAAAGCTTTATCTCCAAACAGCCACCTGCCCGCCATTTCTCCGCATGCAATCCTGTCAGTAGCATATTTTGCAATCTTTGGTCTGTTCCAGTTGTCCATGATTTTTCTGATCAGTCCGGGACAGGAAGAGCTGTGGCTGTGCGCAATTATCTTTGGCACTTTCATTGTATGAGCCACACGTAACGGAACAATATTTGCAGCTGAAAGCATATTTACATGTACTGCATCATATTTTGTTTCTTTTAATATTTTTTTCAGTTCTTTTATATAGCCCTGATAGTTCTTTTTTACATTTGGAATATAGTAGATCCTTCCACCCAGTTTCCTGATTTCCTCTTCATATGCAATTTTATCATACATACACACAAAATCAAACTGTATATCCATATGCACCAGAACTCTATAGTAATTCATCACAAATGCTTCCAGACCTCCGGCAACATTTCCCATTCCAATCTGCAGTATTTTCATGATACGCTCTCCCATCCGTCACTATTGTCCACTCTGAATCCTATTGCGATCCTCTCGAAAAATCATTCCCGTACCGCATAATGTTCCGTCACTTTTTTCTGTAACAGCCGTATCAGTTTCTGATATCCTGTAATCTTCTTAAGAAAATCCAGGCAGTAACTGATTCCCAGCGAAATCACAAGAACTGCAACAGGAATCAGCCAGAATTTTTTTAATGCAAATACATATTTTCCCAGAGAATCTCTCACAAATGTATGTACCAGCCAGATGTTCATGGAATGCTTGCCCAGATACTGAAGGAACAAGGATACAGGCGTAATCCTGAACAAATATTCAACGCAAAAGAGAATCAGCAGGAATGGAACAAGTGCATACCGGAATTCCCAGAAAATTTTCAGGTCGATTTTATGGTACAGGAAAAAGCCGGCACACAGTAAAGCAGACAAACAGATGAATTTTAATTTTTTCCGCCTGTATTCATGCAATTTTTGAAAGAAATTATATTTACAGCATAACATTCCTGCCACAAATATCAAAAGAAATGAATATGGCTTTGAGCCTCCCTGAAATCCAATACCTAAAATTCTCGGAAGCAAAAAGATAACTGCAATACAGAATATGCCTCCAAATTTCTCAATCGTCCCATCTAACAGAGGAAGCAATATAATAAATACAAACGCAGCACTCATATACCACCATGCCCCGTTAAGACTTTCAGTCTCCAAAAGTCTGGAAATTCCCAGTATATCTGCAAATACGGCGAATCCTCTTTCATAAAAGGTTTCTCCCCACTTGCTCGGATCCTTAAGTCCAAGTCCAAAGTAAATAAGATAGGATACAGCTGCAGTAAACCAGAATCCGGACATAGTGGAAAGAAGATGTCCGGATATCCATTCTGATACTGCATACTTTTCTTTATTTTTCATTTTAGCCGAATATCCATACATCAGCCCGTAACCGGATACAAATGCAAATATTGCCACGCAGATTTTACAGCATTCCGCAATAGCAACAAGCTGTTCTGTTGTCAGCCCGCACAGATCCACCTGATATCTTTCGATTCTGTCTGCAAGACGGTAGCAGTGGTGAAAGATCAGCAGTAACACTGCAAGACCTTTTAAAGCTGCTGAATCTTCTTTTTTTAATCCGTTTGTCATATACTCCTCCGGATATTTCTGACTTCTTAAATTTTTTCTCTGTCAGACAGATATCTCTGTCTGTCCCTGTCAGTTAGTCATTTTCTCATACTGTTCAGAAATCGTATCAATATCTCCGTAAGCGATCAGTTTTCCTTTTTCAAGGATCATCGCCTTATTACAGATTCTCTGAACCTGCGCCAGAGAATGAGAGACAAACAACACTGTTACACCCGAATCAAACATGCTGAGTACTTTCTTCTCACTCTTCTTACGGAATTTCGCATCACCTACAGATAATACCTCGTCCAATATCAGAATTTTGGGAGAAACCACTGTAGCAATCGAAAATCCAAGTCTGGATTTCATACCTGATGAATAGTTCTTGATCGGCACATCAATAAAATCCTTCAATTCGGAAAATTTCACGATCTCATCATACTTCTCATCAATAAATTCTTTGGAATATCCAAGCATTGCTCCGTAAAGATAAATATTTTCCTTTCCTGTATACTGTTGATCAAATCCTGCACCCAGTTCCAGAAGCGGAACCATCTTCCCATGTTTTGTAACTGAACCTTCTGTTGGTTTGAAAACGCCTGCGATAACCTTAAGAAGAGTACTCTTTCCTGCACCATTCAGTCCGAGGATTCCTACCCTGTCTCCTTTTTCCACTGTAAAGCTCACATTCTGCAAAGCCCAGAATTCATTATATTTAATCTCTTTTTTAATTGACTTGATAATATAATCTTTCAGACTGTCTACTTTCTCTTTGCTGAGATTAAATTTCATACTCACATTATCAACAATAATCGCTGGTTGTTTGCTCATTTTTTCTCCTTATTTTTCAAAAATAATTCGTTCCGCTGCCCTGCAGCTTTCTGTCTCAGTTCTCAGATGTAAAGAATAAAATCATCCTGTTTCTTCTTGAAGCAGAATAATCCAATCACCATTGCCACAACGGAAAAGATAAGTGCATATGCAAAATAATGAATATTCATCGCTTTTCCAAATACTGAACATCTGAAAATATCAATCACACAATACAATGGGTTATATTTCAGTATCCATGCCCATCCACTCTTCAAAAGCTTTTCAGGATAATAGAAAATCGCACATGTATACATAACCAGCATAAGTGCTACAGACCAGAGATATTCCATATCTCTGAAAAATACACCTATTGTTGCCAGGATCATTCCGCATCCATATGACATAATAAGAATCAGTATCAGTGCGATTGGTGCCTGAAGCAGATAGAACGTAGGCTTTACACCAAGTATCACACTCACCATTGCCAGTACGATCAGTGAGATCAGAAAGATCACATAGTTAAAAAGCACACTGGACAGCGGATACAAATATTTGGGTACATATACCTTTTTGATCATTGCCGAGTTCTGACGTATAGATTTCAAAGCGGCCTTGGTGGACTGTGAAAAGAAACTGTACAGGAGTCGTCCGGTCAGGATATATACAGGAAAGGTCCTGTCTGTATTTCCATACAAAGTACCAAATACAATTGTAAGCACGATCATGGTAAGCAACGGCTCCAACATAGACCATATCATTCCCAGATAAGAACGTCTGTATTTCAGCTTAATCCCTTTTTTTACCAGTTCTGACAAAAGAAACCGGTATTGCATAAAATTATCAACGTATTTTTTCATGTCCTCTCCATTATTTCTGTTTTTTATTTCATTTTATAATTCTTTTGTGCAGAAATCTGTTATCGTCAGGCGGATATTTGCAATCCGCTTCGCAGTTTATTTTCTTTTTGCCGGACAACTGTCTCTACACAAAACAAACCACCTTGTACTGTATCATATTCTCTGATGTCTTGCAACCGGTATCCGTAATTTTGCGCAAAATAAAATCCCAATCTTTCCTGTCATTTTATGGTTATCCCATAAAATAATATAAAAGATCAGGATTTTTATATGTCATGCCAGTCAGTTAAAATGATCCACTGGAACCCCCATGCGTCTCACCCGAAGAACTTGTATGGGTACTGCTTCCACCGCCACCGGAACTCTCTTCCTTCGGCTTCGCCGTACGTGTGACCTGATGATACAGAAATATATCCCGGCTTCTGTTAATATGAAGACTTCCGTCTTTCATATAATCTGCTGCATCCGGCTTCATATGTACAGTCTTCATCCGGCTTCTCATTACTCCGGTTACGATCAGCGCGATCACAAATCCGACCACAAGCGAAATGAGAAATATCATATAAAAAGGGATGGTTTCCTCCGGCAGATTTTCTACATCGTACGGTTCTCCGCTCTGTGCCTGAATGATAAATTCTTCGCACAGATCAGCAAACTTCATAAAGCCCTCATAATACTCACCATCGGATAAATATGACCCAAAATTATCCGTCATATATTCCTGTCCTGCATCAGTAAAAATCTGAATAGCCTCTCCATGTGTGGAGATACACCACTTACGTTCTGACATGGTTATCAAAAACAATATACCACTCTTGTCCTCTCCCATGCCATAGTCATTATAATCAAAGAAATCATCTGCATAATCCTGCGGAACTGCACCATCCAGAGTCTCCTCTGTGACAACCACAACATCACAGCCGTAGTCCTCGCTGACCTGATCCAGTTTCGCCTCCAGTTCTTCTTCCTGCCCATCATCTAACAGATCTGCAAAATCTGCCAGCCTTTCTGTATGCACTTCTTCTGCTGCATAAACATTTTCTGAAAATGCTTCCGTCACAAATCCTGTTGTACCTGATACAGTAAGGACAGAAGCCAGAAATACAGGTATGATCTTTTTCTTCAGCATATCTTTCGTCCTCCCCTAAAAAATCAGCAGTCCGGCAAGGCACAAAACAACCGTAAATACAGCGGTCAGTCCGGCAAGCCATTTCAAATAAATTCCCCTGTCAATCGGAAGGTCTCCTGTCATTTTTCCGGTTTGTCCGTTCATTGCAAATATATATTTCTTATCTTTCCATGTTGTATTCAGAATCCATACCGGATACAGTGCATACTGTGCTTTTCCGCCTGAAATATTTACGTTTGTATTTTCGGGAACAACAGAAGCATAACCCTTCACTGTATCTGCCAGTACTTCCTCTGCGCTCTTTTTCATACGGTCATGTGCCCTGTTGATGCTCTCTTTTTCACTGACATCATACTTATCTGCCAGATATCCGGAAAGATATGCGGTCTGAAAATCCACAGACTCTGAAATTTTAAATGGTTCAATGGATTCCATCAAATCATCTGCCATCTTTTCTGATCCATCTACAGGTACAGAAACGAATGTCATCTCTCCGCTTCGCTCCACAGAATAGTAGCTGGTCTCCGTATAATCATAATCATGGTCACTCCACATTCTTACCTTTGTCGCCTTATAACGCACATCAGCATCAACATCCCCGTCAAAAAGCCAGAACGGAACATATAGCCCCTTAATCTCATCAATATGATTTTCCCTGCGAAATGCTTTTGGCAAAAATGTTCTTCCCTTAATATGCCTGTAATATGCTTCTTTTGCCGCTTTCTTATCCAATTTGAACGGAATCACCAGATCCGGCCTTAATGCACCTTTAAACTTCTCTGTCATAATTACGGGATTTCCACAATACGGACAATTTGATGCTCCTGTATTCTCATCTGCGATAATCTCACCACCACAGGACTGACAGGTATAGACATTCATTCCATCTGTCTCACCTTCCTGCCATTCTCCACCGGCATCTGTCTGCCATCCTGACAGATCATCCTGCTGTCCGGCTTCACGCTCCATCTGCGCATCCAGTTCTTTTAATGTTTCCAGTTCAAATTCTGTATCACAGTATGGACACTTCATTTTCTGGGACTTACTGTCAAATTCTATTGCACCGCCACAGGCAGGGCATTTATATTCTCTCAGATCAGACATAGACATTTCTCCCCCTGCTGTATTTTACTGTCTTGGCTTTCCACATTCTGCACAGAACTTTCCTGTATTTACCGCACCACAGCTGCATGTCCACTTTCCGGTCGGTCTTGGGCTTCCGCATTCAGAACAGAATTTACCGGTATTTACTGCGCCGCAGCTGCATATCCACTCTTCCCGCTGCGGTTTCGGTTTACCACATTCAGAGCAGAATTTTCCTGTATTCTCTGCACCACATTCACATTTCCATGTTCCTGCCCCGGATGCCGGCTGCATATTCTGTGCTGCCTGTTGCTGTGCTGCCTGCTGCTGTGCCCCCATCTGATAGAGATTCTGCATATTCGCTCCACCTGCCTGGCCTGCCATGCCCATTCCCATAAATCCGGTCATAGCACCTGCAGTGTTGGAGGCTGCTGATTTCATTGCATCTGCCTGAGCACCGGCAAGTGTCGCTGCTGCCATAGTCGGATCTCTGAGAATGGCATTCTTCTGTGCATCTTTGATAAGCTGTGCATCCTCTTCCGGAAGAGTCACAGGATTCATGGCAATGGAAACAACCGCAAGACCTCTGGTCTGCTGCCATTTTTTCGTAAGGGCTTCATTCATGGCATCGCATAATTCCAGAACATGTCCCGGAATGGCACTTGGACGGATCTGAAGTTCTGAGATTTTTGCAAATGCAGGCTGAAGAGCACTTACAAATTCTGTCTTTAACTGAACTTCAATTTCTTCTCTGTCATACTGCTGTTCAACATTTCCGCACACATTTGTATAAAACAGGAGCGGATCGACAATCTTATAAGAATATACTCCATTACAGCGCACAGATACATCTATGTCAAGACCGATATTTCTGTCAACTACCCGGAATGGGATTGGATTTGCTGTTCCGAATTTATTATCTACCAGTTCTTTTGTATTAAAATAATAAACCCTCTGGTCTTTGCCTGTATCGCCGCCAAATGTAAAACGCTTCTTTACTGTATCAAAAGTCCTGTGGATCCCCTCTCCCAGACTTCCGGCAAAAATACTTGGTTCTGTGGATGCATCATAGGTAAACTGTCCGGGTTCTGCACAAACCTCCACAACCTTTCCCTGTTCTACGATGATCATACACTGACCATCTGCAACAGCAATTCCGGAACCGCTTGAAATAATATTATCGCTGCCTTTTTTGTTGGAAGAACGTCCGCCTACTCTCTTCTCACCCTTTACAACCAGAACATCTTTATCTATTGCATCGCAGTAAAAAAACTCCTTCCACTGATCTGCCATTGTTCCGCCAAATGCACCGGCTGCTGCTTTGATCAATCCCATAATTTATATCTCCTTCCTGATTACATATTATTTTATACATATTTCTTACAGATATTTTCTACCCATATTTCCTGTTAGTGTGCCGACAAGTTGATTTCTCGAACAATCTTGCGTCTAAATTTCTTATTTTGCGGGTAATTGTGTGTGTTTTTTTACAATATAATATTTTTACAGTTACAAATTGATATTTATAAGTTCATCATATCATACATTTTCCGAATTGTCATGCGCAAAAACTCCTCTTTTCTGTCATTTTGCAACATATGAGCACATAAATCGCTGCAGTCCACTCCACAGTAACTATAATGCGACGCGCAGTTATTCAAAAGTTCATGAATAGCAATATACACTTACAATGTATGAAATCTATAAATTCTTTTTTAATTTCAATATATTTTTCCCGTCTGCATATTCATATGAAACCTCATCCATCATTTCCTTAACCAGAAAAATTCCAAGCCCCCCGATTTTTCTTTTTTCTATATCCAGGGTAACATCCGGATCTTTATTTTCTAATGGATTATAAGGAATGCCTTTGTCTATAAACGTCAGTTCCAGTCTTTCAGGAAAATTCTTTATTTCAACCTGTACAGTTGCCTCTCCAGTTTTTGGCGTATAAGCATAATAGGCAATATTGCCAAATATCTCATCTATCGCAATATCTATCTCCATCTGTACTTTTGCAGAACATCCATTTGCTTCCAGTATGGAATTTACAAAATCTGTAATTACCGCTATATTCTCTATTTTTGCTTCTTCTGTAATACTTTTCAAATCCACTTCTCCTTCCTTCATTCAGTTCAGGTAAATAGAATCCCCCTTTTCGCTGTGCAGTTCTGTATCTTTACAACCACAGTCATTCGATTGACAGTATGTCTGCAAATCCCGTAATATCGAATACATCCTGTATGATATCACTCACATGAATCAATTTCATAGTTCCTTTTACATTCATAAATTTCTGCATTTTCAGAATAACACGCAGGCCGGCTGATGAAATATATTCAAGCCCTGCAAAATCCAATACAAGTTCCTGAGTATTGATCAACTCTTTCTCGGCAAAAGTATCCAATTCAGGTGCAGTTGCTGTATCTAATCTCCCGGTCAAAAATACCGTATCTTTTGTTCCTTCATTTTTCTTTTCAATTTTTAGACTCATTTTCTCTCTCCTTTTTCAGATAATGTCAAATTTCTGTTCTGTCAGCATCTTCTGCCTCCATCTGTATATTCACTCTATCCACCCTGATATCTGCAAATTGCTCCATTACTGAACAACTCCCATATTTATCATATTCATTGTAACATAAACAGGAGATGAATGCATCATCTCCTGTCTATTATTTATCTGTATTTTTTACGTTACTGTGCAGATATGCACAATTCTACGCTTTCATCTACTACAATATATTTATGGTTAATATCCCTTACAGCCAGTAAGGA
>NZ_JAJCGT010000017.1:0-67801 GCF_020553185.1 Blautia sp. MSK18_10
ACTTTTAAAACCCCTTCCGGTAACGGAAAGGTCTTTGCTGGAGGCAAAAGTCCCTTCGGTAAAGCGTAGAACCTCATGTGTTTATGCAGATCTGAAAGAACTTCATTTACAAATGGAAATCTTAAAGGCAGCATAAATGCAGGCAGATATACAGCGGACTACCTGCAATGTGGGAACCTGCCATATCTGGCATGGAAAAATGCGCATAACTGCGCTGGCCTAAGTTACAGGCGTATCCGCCGATATTTAGTCTGACGCCTAAAGCGTCTGGAAGCACGCGACTTCAGTCGTGTGAGGATAAAGTTTTTAATTCACAAGATACCGCGGCTGGTTATACCATTGATCAATGAGGTGTTTCATACATCCTATCCGGAAGATGTAGAGATCACGCAGCTTCGCAATGAGCACCAGCAGGCGGACGGGGAGGTCATCACGGATTCCTGTCTTCTGATCGGGAAGAAGATGTACCATATTGAATGTCAGAGTACGGATGATACGACAATGGCAGTGCGTATGATAGAGTATGACTTTGCGATTGCTATTGAACATGCGGCAAAGCAGGGACGAAGGTATGAGATAGAGTTCCCGAGATCCTGCGTGTTGTTTTTGAGAAGTTCGGGGAATACGCCGGATTTTCTGGAAACGAATGTGATTTTTCCGGATGGGAGAAAGCAGATGTACCGCGTACCAACTGTAAAAATGGCTGATTATACAGCGGAAAGTATTTTTGAGAAAAATCTGCTGATGCTGCTTCCGTTTTATATCATGAGATATGAGAAAAGAGCCCATGATATGAGGGAGAATCCCCGGTTATTTCAGACATTGTTGAATGAGTATGAGGAGATACGTGTAAAGCTTGAAAAGGAACTGATAAAACTGATTGTAAAAATCTCGGACTATATCTTCCAGGATGAAGAGAAGATCCAGAAAGGGATAGGTGATGCTATGGGTGGAAAAGTTTTGGAACTGGAATCGGAAAGGTTAAGAGCGGAAGGGGAAGCACGTGGCAAGGCGATTGGCGAATCTATTGGAGAAGCGCGTGGCAAGGCAATTGGCGAATCTATTGGCAAAGCAATTGGCGAAGTCAGAGGAGAAGAACGCCTTAGTGTTTTGATTAATAAACTTATTCTTGATAAGAGAAATGATGAGATTCAGATCGTAGTGACAGATGCTAAAAAGCGCAGGCAGTATTATGATGAGTATGGACTTTAGAACCGAGGTGTGGAAGATCATTCCTTTGATTTGTATATTCCGCATTGTGGAGATTCTGTAAAAGAGTGTTTTCTCAGACGTATTCCGGGGATAATAAGGGAAGTAATTATTTGTATTACTATTCACTGGTAGTATCCCGCGAGGTGTTTTTTGTGAGCGAAGGTCACAGAAAACCCGAGAAATACCGCGCGAATTTATGCGTTTAGCATAAATTCTGTGCATCGCGTAGCGTGTTACTGGGCACGGAGTGAACAGTAATTTATTTGTAATCGGGATATTGACAAATTATGGATAAAATGTTAAGATGGTTTCGTAAAAAACGAATAGCGTTTAGCGCACATGTACAGCTCATTACTACGGTAATGATTGAAGAATCGTTGGGTGAGAATCCCAAACAGGGCTTTCGTCCCTTGTAGTATATTCAGTCTGCAATTCACTGTATTCTTGTAGAAGTATTCATAAGGGATACTTTAATATAAAGGATAGGAGTGGATTCTTGGTTTGTACATTGATATTCCCTGCCGAATCCGGCAGGGATTTTTTTTGCACTTTGATAACAGAATATCGGAAGTAACGTTATCTCTTTATCTTTAGCTTTTGGAAATCCGGTGAGATACCGGTACGGTTTCATCCCCACTGTAATAAGGACGAACACTGCGAAGCCATTGGAAATTATTTCTGAGAAGGGCAGCAAGTAGGTTAGAGTATGCCTGAAAAATACTCTGGAACTTTAAGTCAGGAGACGGGCTTTAGAATGTGTGTGAAAATGAAGAATGGACATCTGCAGGCAGAGCAGAGGTTTATTTTTTGTACCCTTTTTGGGAAAAAGCAATCATTAATCAAGATATTATCAGGAAACAAATTTCCGATAATATAAAGATTTGCAATGCTTTGCGAATCGGTAACAGTTTAATTTCATTTCATAAAAGAAAGGAGAACAATATGAAAAATTCAAAAATGAAATTAACAAAACGTATCATGGCTCTGTTAATAGCTGTTATGATGGTTGTGGCAATGTGTGTTCCAGCCTTTGCATCAGAAACAACAGACAAAAACACCTTTACATTACCAGTATCTATTCAGACTCAAGTTATGAATGGCAAAGTAATTCGCGCTGCTGATGTAACACTGAATGAGGGTGATACTGCTTTGGATGCTTTGAAAAAACTGTATCCAGCTGAAACTGAAACAAAAGAAACTATTTCAGGTGTTGAATATCATTATCTTGGTGATCTGAAATGGTATCAGACTTCTTATACTTTTGATGGTGTAACTTATACAAGTAATTATATTCCTGCAATTAAGATGCCAGGACACTCTCAAAATAATAGATTTTTTGGAGACAACGGTACTATAAGTTCAGATCCAATAGCTTTAAAAGGTAAATACAAATATTTACCTAAATTAAATGCAACTGAAACGAAACTTGGGTTAGCAAAAAACAGCACTTTTAATAATCAGATACATGCTACAGATTGGTTATCTGAAAAAGATTATAATAATTATTCAGGCTGGATGCTTTTGATTAATGGAAATACAAATAACAATGGCGTAGATACAGTTCTTACCAAAGATAGCGGAAGTGTATGCCTTGCATTTAGTATGATGACAGGACTAGATTTAGGTCAGACGGGTTACATTAAAAATAGTGAAGGAGAATGGACGCAGGTAAATCCATGGTAGAAGTTTTCAAAACATATTAATAAAATAAATGGAATTTGAGCAAAGACTGGACATTAAATTATGTCTAGTCTTTGTTTTTTGAGGTAATGAAATGAATAAAAAACATAAGAGTAATATGCAGCATTTCATCCCATCTATAGCATTAATGCTATTTATGTTTTTGTGTTTATCCATCATAGATGTAAGAGCAGAAACCGGATTCATAAAAAATGATGCTGGTGAGTATGAAATATGGGATAGTACGGGATTTTATACTTTTAAAGATCAAATTATTAATGGAAAAAAATTTGCTGGAGAAACCATATTATTAAAAAATGATATTTCAATTCAGGTGGATGAAAGTGTAGATGATTCAAATTGGTTAGAATTTGATGGTGAGTTTAACGGACAAAATCATAGCATTGAATATTCTACAAATCAATTTGAGAAGGGAAAAGAAGTTTTTCCTTTTGATGTAGAAGGAAGCATAGAAAACTTAAAAATTAACATAGATAGATTTAATTTAACGAATAATGATGATATTGGTGCTTCTTTTTTGGTAAATGAGTATTCATGCGGTACATTACTTGGAATTGAAGTCACAGGTACAGTAAATGTATATCTGACAGATTTTAATAATAATTTGCTGTTTTCAATTTTTGATTCGGGAGGAGGATTAATAAAAAATTGCAGTTCAGGTGTGGATTTTTCTATTCATGCAGAACAAGAGGAGCAAAAAAATTTTAACGTAGTTTTAGGTCTGTCAGAATTTGGAAATGCAGAATTATATACTGGTACAGAATTTGTAAATTGTTTTGCTTATGGAGCATATAATAATAATTTTGCTGAGCAGTTTTCATCTGATACAATCTTCGAAAGAAATATAATGATTGTACCATTTACAGATCTTTTACCAGATCGCTGTTGTACTTTTGAAAATTGTTACTACGATAATGAAAAATTTATAAATACCTATATATCTGGAAGTAAAACAGAAGATGATCTTTCTGATTTAAAAGATCTCAATCAATCATGTTCACGTACAACCGAGCAGATGCATTCCCAAGAGACATACGAAGGTTTTGATTTTGATAAATATTGGAAAATGTCTGCTGACGAAAATGATGGATATCCATATTATTTTCCACGTGAAGCAATTATAACCTTAGATGTTAAGCCAATAATTACTGAAAAAAAAGTATGGAATACAGAAACGCCAAAAGATCAAAATAAATACAGTACTACGAATACTTATTATTATCCTTATGTGGGTGATACAACTGTTAATATTGATCATTTTGAATTTGCAAATATAACAACAAAACAACAAACATTGATTGATACTTATGGAGTCACACCGGAACTTAATACAGAGGACATCAAATCTGCTAATGTAGAAATGAGTTATCTTGGAAACAGACCTGTGACTGTAGAATGGAAGGATAATACAACTCCAAGTCTGACAGTTGCAAAAGCAGATCAGGCAAAAGAAGATGGATATGTTTTTCGTGTTAATGTTCTTAAAGGGTCTTGTGAAGTTCTTGATAATGGAGCTGAGGTAGCTCATACAAATGACTGGTATTATCAAAAAGCTCAGGATGCGATAGAACTTATTTTGAAAGGCGGTTCTTATAATGTAGAAAATCCATGCTGGACTGATTCGACGGTCTGGTTTGTGTTTACTGCTGCAAGATGTCATTACTATCCGAATGGGGATAAACAGTATTTTGACAAATGGTTTGCTAATACAAAAAAGAAACTTCAGGAAATGAAAGATAATGGTGAAGAATTAGACGTTAACAAATATAATGTTTATCAGAAACTTGTACTTACCATTGAAGCAATTGGATATGATCCAAGAGACATTGACAGTTATGATCTTCTGGAATTTATTTCTCAACCGGATATCGTAAACAGCAAGAACTATTTAGCTAAAGAATATACGATTCATGCATTGAAAGCAGTTGGTTATGAATCCAAAAACTATACAAATGAAGATATGGACAAATGGGCTCATGAAAAAGCTGCAAATATAGCGGCAACTCTGACAGAATCAGAAGATGGTAATCATAATCTGGATAATGCGGACAATTTTATGGCATGGCAGACTTTGCTTTACTGGTATAACAAATCCGGATTTGAAGATGTCACAAATACAATTAACAAGTCGTTTGAAACAGAATATGTTCCAATGCAGGTACAGCGCGCAACGGGAGCATTATGTACAGCTGCATATGAAAATCCAACTCCTCCGCAGGTAGCAGGAAATAATGCATGGAACGATGCGCAGGGACTTTTGTATGCATCGACATATGATAGAGATATTTTAGACAAGAATGCAGGATTTATTAAAAATGGAAACACCATTTTGGATGCGACATTTGATTTGATTAATTTTGAAAAAGGAACAATTCCCGGATTTTACTGGTATGATCCGGCACAGATTGCCAGAGGCTTAGATGGATTTGTCAGATGCTATCAGCGTAATAATCTGGGACAGAAAGATCAGGTAACTGTATTCTGGGATTTCTCAGACGTAACTGTTCCAACAAAAGACGTTAACGACAAGATCCTTGCCCTTAACGATGACAGTACGAAAAAGCAGATCAAAGCAGCGAGAGACGCTTACGAAGCATTAGACGAAACTCACAAGGCAATCTTTAACAAGGATACACTCAGAAAGCTTCTTGCAGCAGAGACTGGTTCAGGTAATTCTATTGAAAAAGCTATGGCAGCCATTGATGCGATTCCGGCAGCGGATAAGCTGACACTGGATGACAAGGCGGCTGTAGAGAAGGCAAGAACTCTTTATGATTCACTGAATGATGAAGAGAAATCTGTAATTACAAATTACTCTAAGCTGACTGAAGCAGAGGCTAAGATCAGAGAACTTGAGAAACAGCAGGAGCAGAAAGATAAGGATAAGAAAGCGGCAGAGAAGGTTATCGCTGATATTGATGCGCTTCCTTCTTCTTCTGAACTGACTCTTGATCCGTATGTTCTGCAGCTTCTTGACCGCGTACAGGCAGAGTACAATGCTCTTACGGATGCGCAGAAGGCTCTGGTTACGAATTACAGTACGTTACAGTATCTGAGAAATCTGATCCCTGATCTGAAGGCTGCGGCTGCAGTTGTTGATAAGATCAAGGCGATCGGTGAGGTTACTTCCGATAATTATCTGAAGAAACAGGCTCTTGTAGTGGAAGCCAGAACGGCTTATGATGCCCTGACAGCAGATCAGAAGAAGCGTGTGACAAACTATGCAGAGCTTGAAAAAGCAGAACTGTTTATCAGCAGACAGAGTACAGATGAGAAGGTTGCTTATGTGATCTCCTTTATCGATGAACTGAATATCACTACTTCATCTTCAGGTGCTCTTTCTGACGGACCTCTGAGACTGACAGAGAAGAATAACAATGTTCCAACAGAGAAGATCTGGAATGACTGGAAGGCTTATGTGGTAAATGCAAGGGCATTGTATGATACGCTTGATGACCAGCAGAAAGCCCAGGTTACAAATACAGCTTCTCTGGAGAAAGCAGAAGGTTATATTTACCAGCTGAAAGCCGATGCGCTCAAGGCAATGCTTAAAGCACTCCCGGATGCGCAGACAGTACGAGGATATGAGGCACCTCAGCCGACTACAGTTCCATCAGCACAGGAGGCAGCTTCTGTTGAAGAGGAACAGGCGGTACCGGCACAGTCTGAGGGATCTGATTTCTCAGATGGAAGTGCGGACGCATTCAGCAGTGATGCAGTTGATGAGCAGGCAGCTGAGACAGTGGATATCCCTCAGGCAGAAGCAGCAGAAGCTGAAGATACTGAAGATGTCCAGACAGATGTTGATTTCTCCTCTGATGAGGAAGTTCCGGCAGCAGGTGATACCTCTAAGCGTGAACTTACAGAAGCAGAGCTGAAACAGATCGCAGAAGCCAAGAATGCTTATGACAGATTAACAGAAACAGAAGAGAAGAAATTCAGAAGCGAAAACACTGCACTGGTTGAGAATATGGAGAAGCTTCTTGCCATGGCACTGACTTATGAGAAAGGCCAGAGTGCATATCAGCAGTTCTTCGCAGATGAAGCAGCACAGATTTATGCAACAGTAAAAGATCACCCGGTAGACAGAGATTCCTACGCAGATGTTAAGGCTTTCCTTGACCGTTATGCTAAGGATTATCAGGGACAGGAAGATGCCATGGCAGGCCTGAAAGTCAAAGTCGGCAGTCAGGAGATGACTTTTGCAGAGGTTATCGCAGCACTGACGGCACAGGCTGACAAGGCAGGTAAGGACATTTCAGATGCACAGCAGGCAGATGAGTGGATCAGCAATCTTCCGACTGCTGTTACCAAAGAGAACATTGCAAATGTAGAAGCAGAGCTTGCAGCACTTCAGAAGCTGATCGACGGCATGAGTGTGGAAGGCAAGTCCTATATGTGGAATGCGAAGCAGTTAGGGCTGATCAAGACGATCGTGGCAGATTACCACATTGAACTTGCGGGTAAACAGGGTGCATTTAAGGCAGATATGCCTGCAGATCTTCAGACAAAGGCAATCAACTATAAGACTGCCCAGATCAGCTGGAGCAGCGTGGATAACGCAGACGGATACATGGTATACCGCAGAACTGCAGACAGCGGATGGAAGAAGATCGCATCCCGGGTAACAGACATTTCCTATAAGGATCAGAAAGCAGTTACAGGAACAACCTATTATTATACTGTTAAGGCGTACTCTTACGCATGGGGCGAGATGACTGTAAGCAGCTATGACAAAGATGGTGTTGCAGGAAAAGCCAGACTTGGCAAAGTAAAGATTGCTACGGCAAATTCTGAAAGCTACAGTACGATCCGCGTAACATGGAATAAGGTTTCCGGTGCAAATGGCTATAAGGTATACCGTTCTACTTCAAAGGATGGCAAATATGCAGCCATTGGTTCTACTGCAAAGAACAGCGCAGTTACTTTCCTTGATAAGAAAGCAGTTACCGGTAAGACTTATTATTACAAAGTACGTGCTTACCGCAATGTAAGCGGAAAGAAAGTATACGGAAGCTATTCAGCAACAGAGAAAGCAAAGGCAGTACTTTCTGCTCCGACCCTGTCCGCAGGCTCAACTTCAAAGACAGCAGTGCTTGAATGGAGTAAGGTAAAGGGTGCCGATGGCTATCAGGTATATGCCAGCGATTCCAAAAATGGTACCTATACCCGCATAAAGATCACCAAAGGTACAGGTGCGACAGACGAGAGCCTCCTCACCGGAAAGACCCGTTACTATAAAGTACGTGCTTACAGAAAAGTAAACGGAAAAGCAGTTTATGGCTCTTTCTCAAAGATTAAAAAAGTAACTGTTAAATAATAAAATCAGTATGCAGTGTGTTATCAACACACTGCATACCCCAAAAGAAGGTAAGAGAATGAAAAAAGCATTTATAATTATAATTTTATGTATGATTTTGCAAATTTTTACAGTTACTGTATATGCAAATGATAGCAATGTAAATATTGTAAGCGCTGATAATTATGAATCACGGGAATTTAATCAATGGAAGCGCGCTAAGTATAATTTTTCATTTAATGTATCTACCGAAAAGAAAACTATAAAGGCATTATGTAGTGCTGTGTTAACTGCAACTGGAACAGCAATTGGATCTTGCGGAGGTGAAGGAGCAGCTATAGCAGGAAGTGCAATTGGAGCGGGAATTTCTTCTTATGCGAGTGATTGTATAGAGGAACATTACAGTAAATTCAAAAAAAAGGGATATGGTACTTCAATTACAGCTATGTATGGTTCAAAATTGCGCGTGATTATATCGATATATTCAGATTCAGCAAGAACAAAATTAGTTTCTGAATATAAAATGTCTACAGATTCCTATCCTGTATAATTTATATATATGAATAAAATAAAAATATTTTTGCTGACTATTTCATTAATGTTTTTGGCGAGCCTGGCAGCTATATTTATATCAAGAGAATTTATATTCCACAATAAAATTTCAGATTTGAGCTGCCTGTTAAACATATGGAAAGATACTTATGGATGGAATTTTCTGATAAATGTAATAATCGCTCTGATAATTGCTGCAAAATTTGGAAAGAATGATACAAAAAAATAAGGCAGATGTCCTTTCCACCTGCTATATGACAGGGGGAGAGTCATCTGTCATTTTGTAATTTCAGGAATTGCGGGTGCTATTTTACCCGGATGTAATTTTTTAGATTAACAACGCGGAGGAAACAAATGAATAAACAATGGATGGCACTGCTTCTCAGTACAGGAATTGCTGTGACCGCATGTCCTGTACCCGCAGCCCAGATGCCACCGGCTGAGCAGATACACGGGGAGGCAGAAGAAACTTCTGTCCCTGTACAGCATGATGATTCTGACGACAGAGAAACTGCGAATGAATTCCAGTCTGACACCGAACCATCTCAGTCAGAGACAGACGATGGCGCGGCCGGAAATGAAGAAGAAAATAATGAAGCCGGTGAAGAAAAGCTGGATATACCAGCCATGATTTCCTGTATTCAGGAAGCAGCGGCGCTCGAAGAAATTGATCTGTCCTCAGAAACGGTCTCGAAGTTCTTTCTTGCCAGTGACACCTATGACAGTCTGACAGAAGAGGAACAGGCAGAAATTGACCCTGAGATCAAAGAGGCTCTTGAAACTGTCCGAAACCGTATCGCGGCACTGATTTCTTCTGACAGTGGAGTGACCGCTACGGGAAATCCCTGGTATGTGCAGACTCACGTGCAGGAGAATCCGGATCAGGAACAGACTATACAGGAGCTCTCCGAAGCATATCCGGGGACTCTTCCACAGCTTCTTTATGATATAAATATTTCCTATACGGATATCCGTACAGGAGAAAGCTATCAGCCAATGACGATGATCTCTCTGACCTTTCCTGTTCCGGATGGCTATGAGAGTCTGACGAAGCCGAGGATCCTTAGAAGTACCGGGGATTCGTTTATGGAACTGACTCCTCAGACGACAGAAGATAACCGTTTCTATCTGGATAGTGCCAGAACTTTAAACCATCTGATCATTGCTGACTTTCCCGCAGGACTTCAGGGAATCTCTCTTAACAGTAAATCCGTTAAGATCAACCGGGGGCAGAAATACACCCTGAAGGTGGTTCCGATACCGGAATCGGTTACGGAAGAGTATACAGTGACATGGAAAAGCAGTGACACTTCTGTTGCGAAAGTAAGCAAAAAGGGAGTTGTCACAGCAGTAAAGAATGGCAAAGCTACGATTACCGCTTCTGTAACACAACACCCGGAAATGACGGCCTCCTGTAAGGTAACGGTCATGCAGGGAGCAAATGCCCTGAAGAAATCGGTCAGTCAGGTTATGGCAGAGACCAGCGCCTATATGCGTGCAACAGATACCAATCCTTCTGTTGGCAGCGAATGGTATGTGCTTGGACTGGCGAGAGGCGGTTTAAGCCTGAAGGAGAAATATTTCTCTACCTATTATAATCACACGGCAAATTATATCGAGGAAAAGAAGGGAATCCTTACCAATACTTCCAAATATACAGAGTATTCCAAGAGAATCCTGGTCCTGACCTCAGAGGGGAAGGATGCCCGCAATGTGGGGGGTTACAATCTGTTTCAATATATCTCTGATCTCAGCCTTGTGAAGGAACAGGGATTAAACGGCCCGATCTGGGCACTCCTTGCCCTTAACTGCCACCCGGAATATTCTTTCCCGGAGAACCCGTCTGCGAAGGAGCAGAATTCGGAATCTGCGCTGGTGAATTTCCTGCTGCAGAGTGAACTCTCGGGTGGCGGATGGACGCTGATGGGGAGTAATGCAGATTCTGATATCACCGGCATGACACTGCAGGCGCTGGCACCGTATTATCATAAATCAGGTTATGAGAATGTGACTGCTGCCATTGACAGAGGGCTGAATAAATTGTCGGAAATGCAGAACGACAGCGGTGGATATTCCACGATGGGTGTGGAGACAGAGGAGTCCTGTGCACAGATCATCACGGCTTTATGCAGCCTTGGGATTGACCCGGAGACGGATTCGCGTTTCATCAAGGGCGGCCACTGGACAATAGAGAATCTTCTTTCCTATCATATCGATGGAAGTGGATTTATGCATGTAAAGGCGGGTGCCGGAAATAACGGCGGGGCGGCAGCAGGCACTCTGGACGGGATGGCTACGGAGCAGGGATATTACGCACTGGTTGCCTACCAGCGCCTGAAGGATGGCAAGACGAGCCTTTATGATATGTCAGATGTGAGTATCAAAAAAGGTGGCAAGGGAGATGGTTCCGGTACCGGTCTGAAAGAACCCACGCCGATTCCTACCCCGACGCCGGTTCCTGCCACAACACCGTCAGGCGGCAATACGAAAACGCCGGGTGGATCCGGGAAATCTCTGGGTGGTAAGTCTTCCGGCAGCAAAAGCTCCACGGGTTCCGAAAGCTCAGGAAAGGATAGTGGCTCCGGTTCAAAGGATTCTAAAAACAGTAAATCAAAGAACAGTAAGTCATCAAAGGATAAGAATTCCGGCGGCTGGGATTTCGAAGCAGAGCCTTATACAGAGTCGGAAGAGACTTCACAGATGGATACCGGTGAGGATGGATATCAGGAAACTGCCGGGGAGAGTGAAACCGGAAGTCTGACCTCAAAGAAGAAAGAATATGGTATGATCTTTGGTTTTGCGGCAGGCGGTGCTCTGGCGGGAGGACTGGCAGGCAGTGGCATTAAGGCCGGAGTGAGGGCTCTTATTAAGAAGCGGAGGAAGAAGAAATGAGGATAAAGAAAAAGGGACTTGCCCTGTGGCTTGCACTGTTTCTGGGGGTAAGTTCGCTCTCAGGCTGTGGCGGCGGGGATGATGGCATGACACAGCTTTCCGAAAAAGGAGCTGAGATCTTAAACAGCACGGAGGAAGACTCTGATACAGATGTGGAACCTTTGAAGCAGAAAACAAAGCTTCCTGAGGACGGAATCATCACCCAGGCGCAGATGGAAACGATCGCCGGAAAGGACGAAAAGTATTATTTTACCGGAAAAACGGACAGCGGGATCAGTTATAAGTGGACTTACAATGGAAGCCAGATTCAGAATCCGGTGGAGCAAAAACTTCTGGTACAGTGCAGTGAAGATGGAACAGAAGAGGTAAAGAAGCTTGCCAATGATGCGCCTTATGCGTTGAAAGTCACACTGGAGAAGATGAATCTGGCAGCGCCTGCGAAGCTGACCCTGAATCTGAAAGAAAAATGGGACGCGGATAAGGTTCTTTACTGTCTGGAAGAAGATGGAAAGCTTTATCAGCTTGATACTGCAAAGATTACTACCAGAGAAACCGGAAAGAAAAAAACAGAGCGCACAACACTTACCTTTAACGTGACTAAGACAGGAGGAGATTTCTATCTGATCGGCGGTTCTACCACAGGTGAATCTACGGATGAATCCGATGACAAATCCAAGGGCACTGCTGATAATAAGGATACACAAAACGGTGAAAATTCCACTGGAAGTTCTGGCGGTCAGTCCAGCACAGATGGAAATACCAGTTCCGGACAGACAGACTCTTCCGGCGATGGAACAGGCAATACAGACACTTCCGGTGGCGATGACAGCTCAGATACAGCCATGACCTGTACTTTCTCTATCGAGTGTTCTACGATCCTGAATAACTGGGATGATCTGAAAGAGTCCAAGGCAGAATTTGTGCCTGCGGACGGCTGGATCCTGTATCCTTCGGAGGTGGAGTTCTATGAGGGGGAGACGGTATTTGATGTGCTGAAGCGTGTATGTAATCAGGCCGGTATTCAGATGGAGTCGGAGTGGACACCTATGTATAACAGTTATTATGTATCCGGTATCAATAACCTGTATGAGTTTGACTGTGGCAAGGATTCCGGATGGATGTACTGTGTCAACGGCTGGTATCCGAATTATGGCTGCTCGAAATATACGCTGGAGGACGGCGATACGGTAGAATGGCGTTATACCTGCAATCTTGGCAGGGATGTGGGGGATCAGTATTATGACTGATGCTTTTTCCAGGTGCCATCCTGTTTTAAATTTCTTTTATTTTGCCGTGGTGCTGGGGTTTACCATGTTTATCCAGCACCCGGTTTACCTGGCAGTCTCTTTTGTGGCTGCCACAGCTTACTCCATGTGGCTTAACGGAGTAAAGAAGGTTCTGAAAATCAATTTTCTTCTGACGCTACCGAGTCTCCTTATCGTGGCACTCTTAAACCCGATGTTTAACCATTACGGAGTCACACCGCTTCTTTATATAGAAAGCAGCGGAAACTGGGTTACGCTGGAGGCAATGGTATATGGAATCGTTCTGGGATGTGTACTTTTTATTATGATTTTGTGGTTCTCCTGCTATAACCAGATCATGACAAGTGATAAATTTATCTATCTTTTTGGCAGGATTATCCCTGCGATGTCTCTGATGCTGTCTATGGCGCTTCGGTTTGTGCCTCACTTTATGGCCCAGCTGAAGGTGATCCGCAATGGACAGAAATGCGTGGGGATGGATGTGAGCAATGGCAAATGGTTTAAGAAGATCCGTTATGCGTTAAATATGGTGTCCATTCTTGTCACATGGGCACTGGAAAATGCGATTGAGACGGCTGATTCCATGAAAAGCCGTGGCTATGGGTTAAGAGGACGTACGGCTTTTTCTATTTACCGTTTCAACAGAAGGGATAAACTACTGGGAACTATGCTTGTCGGGCTTTGTGTGATTTTCGGATATGGATGTTACCGGGGAGCTGCTTTTGCACAGTACAATCCCAGAATCCTGCTTGCCGGTTTTACTGTTTTCGGAAGGGTTCCGAAGCAGTCGTGCAGTCTGCTGCTGGCTGCTGTCACATTTGTCAGCTTTGGTGTGTTCTGTTTTCTGCCGCTGATTCTGGATCTGTGTGAGGAATCTGCCATGAAGAAAAGCAGAAGCCACGTACAGGGAGAGATGGCAGTGACCTACAGAAAGATTTATGAAGATATGGAAGGAGAAGCGAGATGAAGATAATAGAAGTGAGAGATTTTTCCTTCCGTTATGAGAATGGCAGCAGGGAGTCACTGTCTCATGTGTCACTGGATGTGGAGGAGGGTACCTTTAATGTGCTGTGCGGTAAGAGTGGCTGTGGCAAGAGTACGCTGCTTCGCCAGCTGAAGTCGGATCTGGCTCCTTTTGGCAGCAGTTCCGGGAAAATCTGTTATTATGGGCGGGATTTGAAGGAAGTCGGCCACCGGCAGCAGAGCCAGGAAATTGGCTATGTACTGCAAAATCCCGAAAATCAGATCGTGACAGATAAGGTGTGGCATGAGCTTGCATTTGGTCTGGAAAGTCTGGGATATGATACGCCTACGATTCGTCTGAGAGTGGCAGAGATGGCAAGCTATTTCGGGATTCATCAGTGGTTTTATAAGAATGTCTCGGAGCTGTCCGGAGGGCAGAAGCAGCTTTTAAACCTGGCGGCGATCATGGCTATGCACCCGAAACTTCTGATTCTGGATGAACCGACTTCTCAGCTTGATCCGATCGCGGCTTCTGATTTTCTGGAAACGGTGAGAAAGATTAACCGGGATATCGGCACTACCATAATTCTGACGGAGCACCGGCTGCAAGATGTCATCCCATGGGCGGACAGGGTATATGTGATGGATAAGGGCAGTCTGCTCACGCAGGGGGCACCACGGGAGATCGGTGAGTTTCTGAAGAGGGAACATCATGGAATGTTTCTGTCCATGCCGGTTCCCATGCAGGTCTATGCAGAGGTAGAAAATGATCTGCCATGTCCGCTGACTGTAAGAGAGGGAAGGAACTGGATCACACAGGTGATGGCAGCAGCTTCTAATACAGTTTCTGCTTCTGAAGAAAGTTATTTTTGCAAAAATAAACAAAAACTGCAAAAAAAGCTGAATACAGTCAAAGATAAACTGCTGCCTGATTCCAAAAGCTCTCTGCCACCGGCGATTGAGGTAAAGGATGTGTGGTTTCGCTATGAAAAAGACGGAAAGGACGTTGTACAGGATCTGAACCTGAAAGTAAAGCAGGGAGAATTTTATGCGCTTGTCGGTGGAAACGGAACGGGGAAAAGTACGACTTTATCGCTGATCAGTCGTGTCCGTGCTCCCTACAGAGGCAAGATTCTCCTGAATGGGATTGATATCCGCAGGTATACGGATACCCAGCTTTACAGAGGGTATCTGGGTGTGCTGCCACAGAATCCCCAGAGCATGTTTATCAAGAAGACAGTCCGGGAGGATCTGTATTCTATCATCGGTGGGGCAAAGGAGAAGAAATCTTCCGAATACACTGCCAATATGAGGAAGGCAGAGGCGATCGAGGGAATCGTAAGTCTGACCAGACTGGAAGGACTGCTTGACCGTCATCCGTATGATTTAAGCGGTGGAGAACAGCAGCGTCTTGCACTGGCTAAGGTTCTGCTGTTGCAGCCGAGGCTTCTTCTGATGGATGAACCAACGAAGGGGCTGGATGCAGAATATAAACAGGAACTGGGAGACATTTTAAAGAAGCTCAAAGCTCACGGGATCACTATCTTTATGATCTCGCATGATGTGGAGTTTGTCGCAGAATATGCAGACAGGGTCGGCCTGTTCTTTCAGGGAAATGTGGTGACGTGTAAGAGTGCAAGGGATTTCTTTGCGGGAAACAGCTTTTATACGACTGCTGCCAATCGCATGGCAAGGCATTATTTTCCTGATGCTGTTACCGGAAAGGAGGTGGCTGCGTGCTTGAAGGCAAGGCTTTAGACCAGTTTATGGACCGTTTCTTCGGGGATTCCTGTGCACAGAGCCTGCCCGGGGAAGAGGAATCCGGACAGGAATTAGAGGAATATGAACTGAAAGAGGATGGAATCATTATCCAGCCGATCCATAAAGGAAAGATTGAGAAGCGTACCTGGATTGGTCTGATTATGTTTCTGGCTTTTGTTCCGCTGGTGCTTTTTATCCTGGTTCATAAGTTTCATGGTAAGCATGATGTAGTGATCAGTCTTTTAATACTTGCCTATGCCACGATCCCGTTCTTTATGGTATTTGAGGGCCGGCATCCACAGGCAAGAGAGATTATGGTCATTGCCGTAATGGCGGCTCTTGGGGTCGCAGGCAGGAGTGCTTTCTTTATGATCGGAAGCTTTAAGCCGATTGCGGCCATCGTGATCATTACCGGGGTTTCATTAGGTGGTGAGGCGGGGTTTCTGTGTGCCTGTCTGATCATGATGATCTCAAATATGTTTTTCGGGCAGGGACCGTGGACACCCTGGCAGATGTTTTCCTATGGAATGATCGGATATCTGGCAGGAATCCTTTTTCAGAAAGGGATTCTCAAAGCCAGGAAGGTGGATCTGTGTATTTACGGATTCTTAAGTGTGTTTCTGATCTTCGGCGGGATCATGAATCCGGCATCTATTCTGATGGCATACGGATACATCACAAAGAAGAGCCTGATCGCGTTTTATATCTCAGGTGCACCGGTAGATCTGGTGCAGGCAACTTCTACGGTAATCTTCCTGTGGATCCTAAGCAGGCCTCTGCTGGAGAAACTGGAGAGAGTAAAAAGAAAATACGGGCTGCTGCAGCGGCCCGAAAATAAGGAGGAAAATGAATATGACAAAGAATAAGCTATGGCAGGCCATTAAGGGGCTGACTCTTGCAGCCGGAATGGCAGTGGGGATTTTTGCGCTGGGACAGACCGATGTTCTGGCAGATACCCTGACGCTGACTGTGGAGAAGAACACGATCGGCCAGGGTATGATCCTGGATCCTGTACAGGTGGAATTTGCGAAAGGAGAAACCTGTGCAGATGTTCTGCTCCGCGGGTTAAGTGAGAACGGGATTACGCCGCTTTATGACACAAATACAAGTTATGGTTTCTACTTAAGGGGAATTGCCAACTGTGACAGTGGAAGCCTGAATCCACCGGCATGTATCCAGAAGGTTCTCTCCGAGACTTCCACCTGGACCGGTGATGCCTATAAGCTTACTGATAACAAATATGCACCGGATCTGACAGAATTTTCCTACTGCTCCGCATCCGGATGGACGTATACTCTGGATAATGTATTTATGGGTGTCGGAATGGGTGCGAGTCATCCGTCAGACGGAAGTGTCCTGCGTGTTATGTTTGCCCTTTGCGGTGGTACGGACATTACAGGATGTGACCCGTATAATAATAACAGGCAGATTTTTGAGGCGGCAGATAAGAGCGAGCTTATCCGCATGATGGGAAAGGCAAATGCAGAGCGTTCCAGATGGTCCCAGGTCAGCGGATTCTCCGGTGCATATGCCGAAGCGGACAGTGCGCTGACTACGCTGGATGCGTCTGCAAACAGAGTTTATGAAGCGGTTCAGCTGCTTAAAAGTATTGAGTCAAAGCTTCCGGTAGCACCGAAGCTGATCAGCTTAAATGCTTCTGATCTGACTCTTACAAAGGGAGACAGCTATACACTGACTTATACGATTGTTCCGTCTGATGCGGTGGGAACTGTAAGCTGGACTTCTTCCAACAATTCTGTTGCAAGTGTAAACGGTGGTGTGGTAACAGCAGTGGGAGAAGGTTCTGCGGTGATTACTGCGAGAGTTTCCGGAAGTGTCTATGCGACCTGCAATATTTCCGTTTCTTCCAGACCGGTCAGTGTGACAGGGGTGAGTATTTCTCCGTCCAGCCTGAATCTCTCAACGAAAAGCGGTTCCAGGACACTGGATTACACGATCACGCCAAACGGCGCAAAACCGTCCTCTTTGTACTGGGAATCTTCCAACTCTTCTGTAGTAACCGTAGATGGCTCCGGCAAGGTAACTCCTGTGGGTGCCGGTTCTGCAGATATTACACTGACTACGGACAATGGAACGAAAGGCACCTGCCACGTGACTGTTACAGCGCCGGCACAGAGCATTGCTTTGAGTGACAAAACGCTGACTCTGGCAATTGATCAGGGAACCTATACCCTGACCTGGACATTCAGTCCGAAGGGAAGCGGCGGGGAACTGGTATGGACCTCTGATAATGCAGGCGTTGCCAAAGTAGACCAGAAGGGTGTTATCACACCTGTTTCTGTAGGAGAAACCGATATCCGTGTAAAAACAGATCAGAATGTAACCGCAGTGTGCCATGTAGTTGTAAAGGGTACTGCGAAAGACCTCTTTGCAGCAGGAATGCCAGAGATCACAACCTGCAAGGCGGCAGGAAATACAGTTCTTCTTACTTGGAATAAATATGAAAATGCAGATTCTTACATTATTTTAAGACGTAAGATGGGTGAAAGCAAATTCGCAAAGATTGCTACGGTCAAAGACCTCTCCTATACAGATACAGCGGTTTCTCCGTCAACTCCTTATTATTACAGTGTACAGGCTGTTTCCACCAAATGGGGCGGTGCTATTAAAAGCAGTTATGACAAAAACTTCTCTGTAACAACCAATGGAATTGCACCGACACCAACTCCGGCACAGACAGTAAAACCGAAAACCCCGGCTGTCACAGTAACTGCCGGTAAGAAACAGGCTACACTGAAATGGAAAAAGGTAAGCGGTGCCAAAGGGTATGTAGTATACCGTGCCACATCCAAATCCGGTAAATATAAGGCAGTATCAACGATTAAAAAGGGAAGCACTGTTTCTTATATAAATAAGAAGCTTACGTCTAAGAAAACATACTATTACAAGGTGCGGGCATATCGTACCGAAAACGGTAAAAGAATATACAGCAGCTATTCTAAAGCAAAGAGCGCTAAGATCAAATAATATAAATTCACACAAGTCCAGTGTGTTAGAAAGCATATTGCTGTGAACAGAAACGATGTTAGAGCGTGTTTGAAGAATTAAAAATATAGGATTGTGCTATTTAAGAAAATATGTTATATAATACAATATATAGAGAGTTAATTCTCTATTCGCATGATGAGATGAGTGACGGTTCTGACTCATCGGTAAAATAAATATAACCGAGAGATGAGATGAGTGACGGTTCTGACTCATCGGTAAAATAAAATATGACCGAGCGAAGAGTATAACGAGAGGGAGTTCATTTTCCCTCTCGTTTATATGTATATAAGGAGAATAAAATTGGAAATTGACTATGCTGTTTATAGCCTTTCAGATAGATTTTACGAGAAATATCCGAATCCGCCATATAAAGAACTTTTGAAGAAAAAGGAAAGAGGATATGCTTGTTTACTTATTCAAAGTCATTATGGATATTTTATATGCATTCCATATAGAACGGAGATTTCCCATAAATATGCATATCACTTTCGCAAATCGTCTCGTTCGCAAAAACATAGATCAGGACTTGATTATACTAAAATTGCTATTATAAAAGATATTTCGTAACTATTCAGCAGTCTACTATCCCGCGAGGTGTTTTGGCATGAACATGCCAAAATCCCGAGACATACAAGTCAAAATCCCTCCGGGCAGGATCGCACTGCGACGGAGAGGAATTATGTCGCTGAAGCGACCCGTCGCAGGCGGAGAATCCTGCAAGCAGGATTCTTTCTTGTGGATTTTGACTCGTAACTGTGAAGGTACTGAACAGTTACAAAAGGAGAATAATACAATGGTTCCAATCGCACATATAGAAAATAATTTTCCAACCAAATTCGGTATTCCCAGGCAGAGTGGCCGTGTAGGGGCGCTTAAAGCGAGAATTGTATTTGAGCCGGAATATCGCAATGTGGATGCCTGCCGTGGTCTGGAGGAGTTTAGTCATATCTGGCTGATCTGGGAGTTTTCGGAGGCAAAGAGGACAAAGTGGTCACCGACTGTCCGCCCGCCCAGACTTGGGGGAAATGTGAGAAAAGGAGTTTTTGCCACAAGATCTCCCTTTCGTCCCAATTCCATAGGATTATCCTGTGTGAAGCTTGAGAAAGTAGCTCTGGATGAGCCGGACAGCCCTGTACTTTATGTAGAAGGTGCAGATCTGATGAATGGAACACCGATTTTCGATATTAAACCATATATTCCTTATGCGGATTGCCATCCGGAAGCAACAGGAAGTTTTACCGAATATTCCAAAGATCATCATCTGAAGGTAGAATTTCCCAAGGAGCTTCTGGAAAGAATACCCGGGGAAAGCAGAGAGGCTCTGATCGCAGTTCTTGCAGATGATCCCCGTCCTGCTTATCAGAATGATCCGGAACGGTCTTACGGAATGCCTTTTGGAGAGAAGGATATTCATTTTCGGGTGGATGGAGATATCCTTCGTGTTTATAATGTGACAGAATTTGTAAAAAAACAGCAGGAATCTTCGGCAGATTGTGGAAAATAACCATTTTCGGATATTTCTGTAAGAAAGGCTTGCAAAATTGGAGTTTATTCAATACAATATTAAACAGACTTTATGTTGGTAGAGTGACAAAGACTGATGGGAGATCGGTCTGAAAATATTTAGTGACATATGAGGAGCAGGAAAAATGAAGAAAATTGTTAAATTCGGAGGAAGTTCTCTGGCAAATGCAGAACAGTTTCAGAAAGTAGGGGAGATCATCAGAAGTGATGAGAGCAGACGTTATGTGGTTCCGTCCGCTCCCGGAAAGAGATTTGACGGAGATACAAAGGTTACAGATTTACTTTATAAATGTTATAATACTGCAGTTGAAGGGGAAGATTTCATCCCGATTCTGCAGGAGATCAAGGGAAGATATTATGAGATTATCCGCGGACTGAACCTTGATCTTTCTCTGGAAGATGAATTTGCTCAGATCGAAGCTGATTTCAAGGCACAGGCAGGCACAGACTATGCAGCATCCAGAGGAGAATTTCTCAATGGTAAGGTGATGGCAGCATATCTGGGTTATGAATTTGTTGATGCAGCAGATGTGATCCGTTTTGATAAGAACGGAAATCTGGATGCCGAGAAGACAGACAGACTTCTGTCCAAAAAGCTGGCAAAATGTGAACATGCCGTTATCCCTGGATTTTATGGCGCTGGTGAAGATGGAAAAGTTAAAACTTTCTCCAGAGGAGGTTCTGATGTAACCGGTTCTCTTGTGGCAAAGGCTATCAAGGCAGACCTCTATGAAAACTGGACAGATGTTTCCGGTTTCCTGGTAACAGACCCGCGTATTGTTAAAAATCCGGAAGTGATCGAGAGCATTACCTACAGAGAACTCAGAGAGCTTTCTTATATGGGTGCAACTGTTCTTCATGAAGATGCGATCTTCCCGGTTCGTAAAGAGGGAATTCCGATCAACATCAAAAACACAAACAGACCGGAAGACAAGGGTACTTTTATTGTTGAGAGCACATGCAAGAAACCGAAATTTACAATCACAGGTATTGCAGGTAAGAAGGGATTCTGTTCTATCAATATTGAGAAATCCATGATGAACAGTGAGGTTGGTTTCGGACGTAAGGTACTTCAGGTATTCGAAGATCAGGGAATCAGCTTTGAGCATGTTCCATCAGGAATCGATACAATGACTGTATATGTACATCAGGATGAATTCGAAGAAAAGGAACAGCAGGTAATTGCCGGAATTCATCGTGCAGTACAGCCGGATTTCGTAGAAATGGAATCTGACCTTGCACTGATCGCTGTTGTAGGACGTGGTATGAAATCCACCAGAGGTACAGCAGGAAGAATCTTCTCAGCACTTGCCCATGCAAATGTAAATGTGAAGATGATCGACCAGGGTTCCAGTGAGCTGAATATCATTATCGGTGTGGAGAACAGAGATTTTGAGACTGCGGTAAAGGCAATTTATGATATCTTTGTAATTACCCAGATCTAATTGAGAATTGCAGGAGCTCCTTCACAGCGGAGCAATTTGTGGATATGATGTTTACCAATTATAGGATAAATAAAATAATGGACCGTCAGAAATCAGCATAGAGATTTCTGGCGGCTTTTTATATTATAGGAAATTACTCCGTAATGTTCCTATAACATAAAAAAGCCCTCCGGGCAGGATCGCACTGCGACGGAGAGGAATTATGTCGCTGAAGCGACCCGTTGCAGGCGGAGAATCCTGCAAGCAGGATTCTTTCTTAAATTCAGGAGTTTTTACATGATGATGAATTCTGTGTTATAATGAACGGACGATGTTGGATAATTATTTGATAGCTATTGTTGCGTGAGGTGTTTTGATATGGATAAGCCGGTGGTTCGTATTTCCGTCAGAAATCTGGTGGAGTTTATATTAAGAAGCGGGGATCTTGACAACCGGGGAGGATCTTCTGACAGAGAAGCAATGCAGAAGGGCAGCAGACTGCACAGAAAAATACAGGGCAGGATGGGAAGCCATTACAGAGCGGAGGTCTCTCTTAAATATAAAACAGAATATGAAGATGTAAGTATCCAGGTAGAGGGCAGGGCTGACGGAATTTTTACAGAGGATGGACAGTGCTGGATCGATGAGATCAAGGGTGTCTATGCAGATGTCAGTCAGTTGGAGAAGCCTGTAGAGGTTCACCGCGCACAGGCAATGTGTTATGCCTGGATCTATGCGCAGGAACAGAAAGCAGAGAAGATCGGAGTGCAGATGACATATGGGAATCTGGACACAGAGGAGCTTAAGTTTTTCAGAGAAGAATATACGCTGGAAGAACTCGGGCTGTGGTACCAGAAGCTTCTGGACAGGTATCATAAATGGATCGCATACCAGCTTGCATGGAAAAAAGAACGGAATGTGTCCATGAGTGATCTGGAGTTCCCTTTTGAATATCGTGAGGGACAGCGAAAAATCGTATCCGGTGTATATCACACTATATCCACAGAAAGACAGATTTTTGTCCAGGCACCTACAGGAGTAGGAAAGACCATGTCCACGATCTTTCCGGCAGTGAGAGCAGTTGGTGCAGGACTGGGGGAAAATATTTTCTATCTTACAGCAAAGACCATTACCAGGACTGTGGCTGAAGAAGCTTTCTCCATATTAAAGGAGCATGGACTGAAATTTAAAGTGATAACCATTACCGCTAAGGAAAAGCTGTGCTTCTGCGATAAAACAGAATGCAATCCTGAGAACTGTCTGTGGGCGAGAGGACATCTGGACAGAGTGAATGATGCTGTTTTTGAACTGTGGACCACGCAGGACAACTATGACAGGGATACTCTGCTGGAATATGCGAAGAAATGGCAGGTGTGTCCCTTTGAAATGTGTCTGGATCTGGCAGTCTGGGTGGACGCTGTGATCTGTGATTATAATTATGTATTTGATCCCAATGTTTATCTGAAAAGATTTTTCGGGGAGGGTACTTCTGGAGAATACATTTTTCTGATCGATGAGGCTCACAATCTGGTGGACAGGGGAAGGGAAATGTACAGTGCCCATGTGGACAGAGCAGATGTACTGGAGGCAAAGAAGCTGGCTGTTGATTACAGCAAAGGTCTGGTGCGTGCACTGGAAAAAGTGAACAGACAGCTTCGAACTCTGGAAAAGGAGTGTACAGAGTACGAAATCCTGCCAAATCCCGGAGCAGTTTCTCTGGGAATGCTTCAGGTGATGGGGGAGATGGATAAGCTCCTGGAGGAACTTCATGGAAAGGAACTTCCGGAGCAGCTGCTGGAATTTTACTTCTGTGTGAGAGATTTCCTGAACATTGATGAACTTCTGGATGAAAATTATGTGGTTTATACAGAAATGGGAGAAGGGGGAAAGGTGATTTTGCGGCTTTTCTGTGTAAATCCTGCAGCAAATATTCACAGATGTCTGGAAAAGGGAAAAAGTGCGGTGTTCTTTTCTGCGACTCTGCTTCCCATGGATTATTACCGTGCACTTTTAAGCACCAGAAAGGATGACTATGGGATTTATGTGACTTCTCCTTTCAGGCAGGAGAACAGGTGCATTCTCACAGGACGGGATGTGAGCAGCAGGTATACCAGAAGAGGATATGAGGAATATCACAGGATCGCATCTTACATTGCCAGAACTGTATGGACAAGAAAAGGAAATTATATGGTATTCTTTCCTTCTTATAAATTTATGGAAGATGTTCTGGAGGTGTATGAGAATGAGTTTTCAGCGGAATGGGTTCGTTGTATTTCGCAGACATCGGGAATGAATGAAAGGGAGAAAGAGGAATTTCTGGAGGAATTTTCTGCATCAGAGGGAACGCTGGTAGGATTTTGCGTGATGGGCGGGATTTTTTCAGAGGGGATTGATCTGATGGGAGAGAAGCTGATCGGAGCAATCATCATAGGGACTGGTCTTCCTCAGATTGGAACAGAAAGGGAGATCCTCAGGCAGTATTATGATAAAAAGGGTGTGAATGGATTTGATTATGCATACAGATATCCGGGAATGAATAAGGTGCTGCAGTCAGCCGGGCGTGTGATCAGAACCCAGGAGGACACAGGGATCATACTTCTGCTGGACGAGAGATTTACAGGAAAAGATTACAGGAATCTGTTTCCTGCTGAATGGTCTGACAGGGGAAACTGTACTTTAAATACTGTGGAAGAACAGCTGGGAAGCTTCTGGAACAGGATCAGAGAAAAGAACTGAACACGGATACTGAGATTCTGGTCTTTGCTGGAAAAAAGATAAAAATCTTGCTATCCTGAATAAAACAATATATACTTTGCTTACTGTGAATGGGATGTGAAAAGAAACCGTAAAAGGAGTTTTGCATGAGAAAAAATAGACAAACAGCGAAATATTATATTAAAAGTTATATCATAGCCGGAAGTCTGGTCAGAGCCATTTCCATGGCACTGGTTTTGCCGGTTCCTGTTATGGCTGCACAGCAGAGTCTTGCATCTGTCACCGGGCAGGCACAGATTCAGCCCATGGGAGACGGAAGCGGGAAATATATGATGAAGAGTGACGGATTTTACTGTCTGGATGTGAACGGTGCCGGAAGTACCCAGGCGGAGATCCATTATTTTCAGGATTATGAGATAGACGGAACTGTATTTGACGGATATTATTACCATGATACAGATGGGAAATTCAAAGCCTGCAGTCCTCATATGGAGCATCTGAAAGGTGTTGCAGTGTTTGGGGATAAGACAGATGAGGAAGCTGATACACAGAATACCCAGGAGGCAGAGAAATTTGACGGATATTACTTTGTGAACAATCTGGGGCGTCTGTCAGCAGCACCGCAGGTAAGGTATATTGACAATCTGGCAATAGACGGGATTACTCTGAACGGATATTATTATTTTGATGAAAATGGCAGACTGGTAACAGAACCTGGCATCCATTCGCTTGAGATGGACTGTTATGAGATGAATTTTGACGGGAGCTATTATTTTGGCGGTACAAATGGCGCCCTGCTTCAGGAAAGCACAGTGACGGATGATGGTTTTATTGTGGATGATACGGGAAAGATCGTGAATATGGATGATCTTGGGATAGATAATCTGAAGCCCCAGCTTGAGAAGATGCTGTCCGGATATCAGGGAACCTGGAGTGTTTATGTGAAAGACCTTAATGAAGAAAAGGAAATTCTGATCAATGATACTTCCCTTTATTCTGCAAGTCTGATCAAAGCCTTTGTAATGGCAAAGACATATGAGGACATGGAGCAGGTAAAGGCAGATGAGACAAAGAAATTAAATACTGCAGATACAAAAACTGTAGATGTAAAATTAAATGACCTGCTGTGGAATATGATCACAGTCAGTGACAATGAATCCTGCAATGAACTGGTGAAGCTTCAGACAGATTCCCTTGATTTCAAAAAAGGTGCGGAGGATATTAACAAATATCTGGAAAAAGAGGGCTATACAGAGACAAGTGTGCAGCACACCCTCCATCCTGCAGCATCCGCACAGGAGAGTCTGGGTGGCAGAAACATGACTTCTGTAAAAGATTGCGGCACTCTGCTTGAAAAAATCTACAAGGGGGAATGTGTCAGCAAAGAGGCGTCAGAAGAAATGTTAAATCTTCTGTCAAATCAGGAAAACACCTGGAAAATCCCCCAGGGACTTCCGGATGGAATAAAATCTGCCAACAAGACCGGCGAGACAGACCAGGATCAGCACGATATCGCAATTGTCTATGGCGAAAAGACAACTTATATCCTATGTGTGATGTCTGAAAACTGCCCGGAGAGTACGGCGGTGACGAACATACAGAATATTTCAAAGATTGTATATAATTATTTGAACCTGTAGCCGCCAGACCTGCGCGGAATGATTGATTTTTACAGGAAAATCATGTATAATACCAACGAACTATGCCTATAGAAAAAAGTTTAACCGAATCAGGCTGTGAAACAACTATTCAATTATGAGCAGATAGTCAAACGGATGATTTTATCCGATTGATTCAGGAAAGTCAGGAGGAAGAATTTAAATGCGAGTTGATGCGGACGATTTTGCCCGACCTTGCAGCTGCGGCAGGGAACACCAGATTGCAGTGAAAGAGATTTTGATAGAAGCCGGAGCTGTAGAGAAGCTTGAAGAAGAGATGTCAGAGGGAATGCTCAGAGAGTACATATCTCCGCTGGTCATCTGCGATACCAATATCTATGCGGCAACAGAGGAACTTATGGAGGATATCTATGACAGGTGCCAGGTACTTGTTCTGGATGCAGAGGGACTTCAGGCAGACCGGCATGCAATAAAAATTGTGGAGAACAACATGGAAGAGGACATTGACCTGATCCTTGCAGTAGGAGCAGGCACGATCCATGATATCAGCCGTTATATTGCACATAATTACAAAGTACCTTTCATTTCAGTGCCTACCGCAGCAAGTGGAGATGGATTTGTAACAACAGTAGCAGCAATGACCCTGGATGGAGTAAAGAAGACTGTGCCTTCAGTAGCTCCGATCTGTGTATATGCAGATACAGATATTTTTTCAAAAGCACCACAGCGCCTGACTGCAGCCGGGATTTCAGACCTGATGGCGAAATACATCTGTCTTGCAGACTGGAAGATCGCGAACCTGGTCACCGGAGAGTATTTTTGCTGCGAAACTGTAAAGCTGGAAGAGAAAGCGTTAAAAACTGTGAAATCTTCGATTCAGGATATTACAGAGGGAGAGGAAGATGAATGCGAACAGCTTATGTATGCATTGATTCTTTCCGGACTTGCAATGCAGATGATTGGTAATTCAAGGCCTGCGTCCTGTGCAGAGCACCAGGTCACACATCTGTGGGATATGGAAGTGATCAATGGTCCGCTGGATGCACTCCACGGAGAGAAGGTTTCTGTAGCAGCACTTCTTGTACTGGAAGAATACAAGCGTATCGCTGCAGCCATCACACAGGGAAGATGTCACGCAAAACCCTATGAGAATGAGGACGAGGAGCTTCTGAAAGAAACTTTTGGAAAAAAAGGACTTCTGGAAGAAATAAGAAAAGAAAACGAGCCGGAATTGTTAGAAACTATTTCACCCCAGCATCTGGAAAAATGCCTGAACGGGATAGAGGAGATTATTGATGAGCTTCCCAGTGAACAGACTATGTTCCGTTTGCTGGAGAAAGCCGGATGCGCGAAAACCGTTTATGATATCGGACTCGATGAATCGGCTGTTTTGCCAAGTCTCAGACTTGCTCCTTATACAAGGAGACGGTTAAGCTTATTGAGAATCAGCAAGATGCTGGATATAAGAGGAGAATGATTATGCGTGTTGGAATGGGATATGATGTACACAGACTGACCGAAGACAGAGATCTGATCCTGGGTGGTGTGAAGATAGACTGGGAAAAAGGTCTCCTGGGACATTCAGATGCAGATGTACTGATCCATGCAGTTATGGATGCACTTCTGGGAGCTGCTGCACTGGGCGATATCGGAAAACATTTTCCGGATACAGACCCTGCATATAAAGGAATTTCCAGTATTCTGCTGCTGGAACATGTGACGAAGCTTTTGAGAGAGCACCATTATGAGATCGGAAATATAGATGCAACGATCATTGCACAGAAACCAAAGATGGCACCTCATATTCCACAGATGAGAGCCAATATGGCGAAAGCAATGGGAATCAATGAGTCTCAGCTGAACATTAAGGCCACTACAGAGGAAAAACTGGGATTTACGGGAAGAGAAGAAGGAATTGCGTCTCAGGCAATCTGTCTTCTTAATGAAAGAAAAGAGAGTTAATGATAGAGAAAACTGGAGGAATAGAACATGAAACTTTTTAACACACTGACACGTAGAAAAGAAGAATTCGTACCTCTCGAAGAGGGAAAAGTTCGTATGTATGTCTGCGGTCCGACTGTATACAACCTGATCCATATCGGAAATGCACGTCCGATGATCATTTTCGATACCGTACGCCGATATATGGAATACAAAGGATATGAAGTAAACTATGTTTCCAATTTTACAGACGTAGATGACAAGATCATCAAGAAAGCAATCGAAGAGGGCGTAAGCGCACAGGAAATTTCCGAGCGTTATATTGCAGAGTGTAAGAAAGATATGGATGGCATGAATGTAAAACCTGCCACAACCAATCCACAGGCAACCCAGGAAATCAACGGAATGATCAGTATGATCCAGACTCTGGTTGATAAGGGATATGCTTATCCGGCAGCAGACGGTACTGTTTATTTCAGAGTTAAGAAGTTCAAAGAATATGGCAAACTTTCGCACAAGAACCTGGATGATCTGCAGTCCGGCTTCCGTTCTCTGCAGGTATCCGGTGAAGACCAGAAAGAAGATCCACTGGATTTTGTTCTCTGGAAACCGAAGAAAGAGGGAGAACCATCCTGGCCTTCACCATGGTGTGACGGACGTCCGGGATGGCATATTGAGTGTTCTGTTATGGCGAAAAAATACCTTGGTGATGAGATTGATATCCATGCAGGCGGAGAAGACCTGATCTTTCCTCACCATGAGAACGAGATCGCACAGAGTGAATGCTGCAACGACAAAATCTTTGCAAAATACTGGATGCATAATGCATTCTTAAATATTGATAACAGAAAAATGTCCAAGTCTCTTGGAAACTTCCGTACTGTTCGTGAAATCAGTGAACAGTATGACCTGCAGGTGCTTCGTTTCTTCATGCTGAACGCCCATTACAGAAGTCCGCTGAATTTCAGCGCAGATCTGATGGAAGCTGCAAAGAATGCATTAGAACGTATCACAGATGCAGCAGCAAACTTAAAGGACAGAAAAGCAGCAGCACAGACAGAAACTGCAACAGATGCAGAGAAAGAACTGCTTGCACAGGCACAGGAATTCGTAAAGAAATTTGAAGAAGCTATGGATGATGATTTCAACACAGCAGATGCACTGGCAGCAATTTTTGAACTGGTTAAATTTGCAAATACAAATGTATCAGAGGCAAGTTCCGCAGAATTTGCAGGAGCACTTCTTGACACAATGGTGAAATTATGCGATGTACTTGGTCTGAAGGCTGTGAAAACAGAAGAAATCCTTGATAAAGAAATCGAAGACCTGATCGCAGAGCGTCAGGAAGCAAGAAAAGCAAAGAATTTCGCAAGAGCAGATGAGATCAGAGATGAGCTTCTGGCTAAGGGAATCATCCTTAAGGATACCCGCGAGGGAGTAAAATGGAAACGAGCTTAAATGATATGAGTGAAACAAACGGACTTAATGAAGAGAATTTGAGTAGTTTGAAAGGTTTGCTTAATCAGGTATTTCATTTGGAAGATAAAGACTTGCGAACCTATTCTCCGCTGACATTGGCGTATATCGGAGATGGCGTCTATGAACTGGTGATCCGCACGATCCTTGTAAAAAAAGGCAACTGTCCGGTAAACCAGCTTCACAGAAAAGCCAGCAGTCTGGTTAAGGCAGGAACCCAGTCTTCCATGATGGAAGTGATTGAACCCATGCTCACAGAGGAGGAACACAGCGTTTACAGAAGAGGAAGGAATGCTCATTCTCCTACAATGGCCAAACATGCAACCATGGCAGACTACCGCAGGGCAACAGGGTTTGAAGCTCTGATGGGCTATTTATATTTAAAAGATGATTTCAGCAGGATCATAGAACTGGTCCGTGCAGGGATCGGAGAGGATAAGATATGAGTGAACAGATAGAAGGACGCAATGCGGTTCTGGAAGCCTTTCGTTCCGGCAAATGTGTAGATAAGCTTTTTATCCTGGACGGATGCCAGGACGGACCGGTCCGCACTATTGCCAGAGAGGCAAGAAAAAAAGATACGATTATTAACTATGTGGCAAAAGAACGTCTGGATCAGTTAAGTGAGACAGGCGCACATCAGGGCGTAATCGCTCAGGTGGCAGCCTATGAATATGCAAGTGTAGAAGATATTCTTGCGAAGGCAAAGGAAAAAGGAGAAGATCCCTTTATCTTTATCCTGGATAATATTGAGGATCCTCATAATCTTGGTGCAATCATCCGTACAGCAAATCTTGCAGGTGCACATGGGGTGATTATTCCCAAGAGAAGAGCAGTTGGACTGACTTCCACAGTTGCCAAGACTTCAGCAGGTGCATTAAACTATACACCTGTTGCAAAGGTTACCAATCTGGGACATACCATCGATGAACTGAAAGAACAGGGCATGTGGTTTGTATGTGCGGATATGGGCGGTGAAACCATGTACAATCTTAACCTGACAGGTCCGATCGGCGTAGTGATCGGCAATGAAGGTGAAGGTGTAAGCAGACTGATCCGTGAGAAGTGTGATTTCGTGGCATCTATTCCTATGAAGGGTGACATTGATTCCCTCAATGCATCTGTGGCAGCCGGAGTACTTGGATATGAGATTGTACGTCAGAGACTGCAGAAGAAGTAAGTTTATCTCAGACTGCTTGAATTTTTGCAGCAGAAAATTATTCCACAATATTGTTATGTTATAAGAAGCCCTCTGGGCGAATGATAGAGATTTTCAGAAAAACGGAAGGGTTAAATTGATGAAACAGTATGACGGAATTAAAGATGAAGAATTAATTTCCCGTTTCAAAAACGGGGAATCAGAAATCCTCGACTATCTGATGGAAAAATACAAGAACATGGTCCGCAAGAAAGCAAGGACCATGTTCCTGATAGGCGGGGAGAACGATGATTTGATACAGGAAGGTATGATCGGACTGTTTAAGGCAGTCCGCGATTACCAGCCGGACAGAGATGCTGCATTTCAGACCTTTGCCAGTATATGTGTGGACAGACAGATCTACAACGCCATCCAGAGCTCCAACAGGCAGAAGCACCAGCCGCTGAATTCCTATATTTCCCTCAGCGAACAGGATGGGGAAAATGAAGAACATCTTGGAGATAACTGGGGAGAGAACCCGGAGTCTATCATTATTGACCAGGAGAATGTCCAGGATCTGGAGCAGGAGATAACAGCAACGTTAAGTCCAATGGAGAACCAGGTTCTTGAATATTATCTGGCAGGAAACGGATACGGAGAGATTGCCCGGATCATGGGAAAAACACCCAAATCCATAGATAATGCATTACAGCGTATCCGAATCAAGATCAGAGAGCAGTTGGAGCAATATCAAAAATAGAAAGATATCTGTATAAAACCCAAAAATAAAAATCAAAAAGTTAAAAATAGGGATTGACAATACAAACAAGTTCTGATAGTATATTTAAATGTGAGCGGTAAATCCGACACAATGCTGATGTGGCTCAGAGGTAGAGCACTTCCTTGGTAAGGAAGGGGTCACGGGTTCAATTCCCGTCATCAGCTTTTTTTATTGCTTAAAAATAAAGGGTTTCTTGAACTTCAGTAACTCAAAAGTAATCAGAACAGAAGTTTTGATATACTTCTAAGAACTGTTTGTACTTCAAGAATGACAAGAGATATGTTATACTTACAGTGTTGTCCAACCGATACCCGGCAACGGGAGGAGGTGAAGTCTATATGGAGAATCTTGCTATTTCTTTTCTTGTCTCCTTTATGGCAAGCATAGCCGCCTATTATGTTTGCAAATGGTTAGACGGAGATAAGTAGGGCAACACTAACCTGGCAGTTTCTTGTCTACCATAAAAAATAAGAAGAAGCCCCCAGTATTCGCACTACTGAGGGCTTCATTCTTTTTGTCTACATGGACTTGCTATTTCTTTTCGCCTACTGGCATTATAGCATATGCAGATCAGGAAATCAATATGCAAGTGATTCTGAAACATTCTGAAACAAATAAAAAGTTACTGTTCACACACCACTGTCCCGCGAGGTGTTTTGGCATGAATATGCCAAAATCCCGAGACATACAAGCCAAAATTCCATTGCCGCAGGCAATCTGGAATGAATTTTGGCTACGTTACTGTGAACGGAGTGAACAGTAACGTCTGAGAAATATAAGGCCTGTCACTGTTGTGTAAACGGTTGACAGATGGAATTTCCAATGATAATATAAATTCATTCGACATAAAAAATATTCAGTTGTATTTTTTATATATAGATGTGTGATAAAACAGTATAAAATACGACAACAGGAGGGAAAAAGATGGAGAACGAAACAGTTTCCAAAAATTTTATTGAGAATATCATTGATAAAGATTTAGCAGAGGGTGTTTATGACACCGTGCATACGCGTTTCCCGCCGGAACCGAATGGATATCTTCATATCGGTCATGCGAAATCTATTCTTTTAAACTATGGTCTTGCACAGGAATATAACGGCAAGTTCAACATGCGTTTTGATGATACAAACCCGACCAAAGAAAAGAGTGAGTTTGTAGAATCCATCAAGGCAGATATCAAATGGCTTGGTGCAGACTGGGAAGACAGACTGTTTTTTGCATCTGACTATTTCGGACAGATGTATGAAGCTGCTGTAAAGCTGATCCAGAAAGGCAAAGCCTATGTATGTGACCTGACAGCAGATCAGATCCGTGAATATCGTGGAACTCTTACAGAGCCGGGTAAAGAAAGTCCATACAGAAACAGAAGCGTAGAAGAGAACCTGCAGCTTTTTGAAGAGATGAAAGAAGGCAAATATGCAGACGGAGAGAAAGTGCTTCGTGCCAAGATCGATATGGCATCTCCGAACATGAATATGCGCGACCCGGTTATCTATCGTGTTGCTCATATGACTCACCACAGAACAGGTGATACATGGTGCATCTATCCAATGTATGATTTCGCCCATCCCATCGAGGATGCGATTGAGGGAATCACACATTCCATCTGTACTCTGGAGTTTGAGGATCACAGACCACTGTATGACTGGGTTGTAAAAGAATTGGAATACCCACAGCCACCGAAGCAGATTGAGTTTGCAAAACTGTATCTGACAAATGTAGTTACAGGTAAACGTTATATCAAGAAACTGGTAGAGGAAGGCATCGTAGACGGATGGGATGATCCGCGTCTGGTTTCCATCGCAGCACTGCGCCGCCGTGGATTTACACCGGAATCCATCAAGATGTTTGTAGAACTCTGCGGTGTATCCAAAGCAAACAGCTCTGTTGACTATGCAATGCTTGAATACTGCATCCGTGAGGATCTGAAACTGAAACGTCCACGTCTGATGGCTGTTCTTGATCCGATTAAGCTTGTGATCGATAATTATCCGGAAGGCGAAGTAGAATATCTGGAAGCTCCGAACAATATGGAGAATGAAAAACTGGGAACCCGTAAAATACCGTTTGGCAGAGAACTCTATATTGAGAGAGAAGACTTCATGGTAGATCCGCCTAAGAAATATAAGAGAATGTTCCCGGGCACAGAGGTTCGTCTTATGAACGCATATTTTGTAACCTGTACAGGATATGAAGCTGATGAAGATGGAACTGTACGTGTTGTACACTGTACTTATGATCCTGCAACAAAGGGTGGCAATGCGCCGGATGGCAGAAAAGTAAAAGGAACCATTCACTGGGTAGAAGCAAGTCAGGCAGGAAAAGCAGAAGTACGTCTCTATGAGAATATCGTAGACGAGGAGAAGGGTGTATACAACAAAGAAGATGGTTCTCTGAATGTAAATCCGAACTCTCTGACAAAAGTTACTGCATATGTAGAACCAGCACTTATGGAAGCAAAAGGCTATGACAGCTTCCAGTTCGTAAGAACAGGATTTTTCTGTGCAGATATCCATGATTCTAAAGAGGGTGCACCGGTATTCAACCGTATCGTGTCTCTGAAGAGCTCATTTAAACTTCCGAAAGCATAATGAGACTGAAATAGTAATATAATCAGAATAAAAAGGGAATGTTGCTTTTACGATTGTATAATCGTGAAGTAACATTCCTTTTTGGTTACGTTACTGTGAACGGTAACGTTTATTCTTCAGATTCAGATGCAGCGTCCATAGTCTCTTCAAAATTCTCGGGTTCATCGGCATCTTCTTCCTCTTCTGCATCTTTAATCTCAACTTCAGCAGCTTTATCGGAAGACTTCTCAGAATCGTCTGTATCAGCAGCTTTTTCAGCTTCTTCGCTTTCGGTGTCATCTGTTGCAGACTGTTCGCCTGTATGTTCCCAGGACTGGAAATCTTCGGCAGGTTCCTGATCTTCCTTAGCAGTTTCCTTTTCATCAGTCAGATCGAAATCATCAAAGTCATCTTCAAAATCAAAATCCTCTTTACAGGATCCTTTTTTGGCAATAAGGGCAGCTACAGCACCGGCAGCAGCTGCTGTAAGGGCACCTATTGCAACATATCCCCAGTATTTATTAATTTTAGCCATGATAATCATAAACTCCTTTCTGATATTCTCCTATTTTTGACAGCGAGTCAGGATAAAAATATCTTTTACTCCTGACACCATTTTATTCAGCTATAGGTTATTGTTATTTTAATACTTTTCAGATAAAAAGGAAAGCGAAATTTTATGGAAAGAGTTAATGAAAGCAGTTGCATACCAAAAAGATACAAGGTATACTATGACAGGAAAGAAGAGGTTATTATGAGAAAAATTATTTTGGCATCTGCTTCACCCAGACGAAAAGAACTGTTGGAACGGGCTGGCGTGGATTTTGAAGTGCTGCCTGCATCAGGTGATGAGAATCGTATCTCAGACAATCCGGGAGAGGCAGTAAAACAGCTGGCTTCGGATAAAGCAGCTTCTGTTATCCGCACTATGAAAGATAGTGCCGACGGAACAATTGTGATCGGATCTGACACAGTGGTAGTGTTTGAGAATGCGATCCTTGGCAAACCTCATGATACAGAGGATGCAGTGAATACATTAAAGAAACTTCAGGCAAATACTCATCAGGTATATACCGGCGTTTCTGTATGGGAAAAGAAAGAAAAAGTCTGGACAGAACATACTTTTTATGAAAGTACAGATGTGACGTTTTATCCGGTTTCAGATGAGGAGATCAGAGAGTATGTTGCTACAGGAGAGCCTATGGATAAGGCTGGAAGCTATGGCATCCAGGGACTTTTCGGAATTTATGTAAAGGGGATCAACGGAGATTACAATAATGTGGTAGGACTCCCGGTTGCCAGATTATTTTATGAAATGAAGAAATCAGGAATTAACTTAAGAGGATGACAAAAGATGATTAAAGCATGTATATTTGATTTGGATGGAACACTGGCTGATACGCTGGATTCCATGGCTTATGTGACTAATATTATTATGGAAAAATTCGGGTTAAAAACACTTCCGGTGGATAATTTCAGATATTACAGCGGAGAAGGGGCAAATATGCTGATTCGCCGCGCACTTAAGGATGCGGGGGATCCGGAACTTGCGCATTATGATGAGGGACAGAAGCTTTACCGGGAAATGTTTGAAGCAGATCCGATGTATAAAGTAGTTCCCTATAAGGGAATGCCGGAAACCTTAAAGAAATTGAAGGAACATGGAGTGAAGCTGGCAGTTTGTTCAAATAAACCTCATCCTGCAGCTGTGAAAGTAATTGCGCAGCTTTTTGATGGGGAATTTGATATGGTAGTTGGTCAGAGTGAAGCAATCCGCAGGAAACCGGCACCTGATGGTCCGCTTATGGTTGCGGAAAAATTTGGTGTAAAACCGGAAGAATGTATGTATGTGGGAGATACAAGTACAGATATGAAGACCGGTAAAGCAGCAGGAATGTATACAGTAGGTGCGCTATGGGGCTTTCGTGACCGAAAAGAACTGAATGAGAATGGAGCAGATTTTGTCGCTGAGAAACCGACAGATCTGGTAAAGATTTGCGAGGAACAAGGAAATGATTAAGTTGGTTGCAAGTGATCTGGATGGGACGTTACTTTTACATAAGGCACAGTCTCTGCCTGAAGAAATTTTTTCGCTGATCAGGCAGTTAGAGGAACTGGGGATTATGTTTGTAGCAGCCAGTGGAAGGCAATATCCGAATATGACAAAGCTGTTTGCGCCTGTTGCTTCAGAGATTTCCTATATTTCGGAGAATGGTGCACTGGCAGTGGATCATGGAGAGGTACTGTATCAGGATTCTTTTGACAGAAAGCTGGCAGGGGAGATTATTTCTGCAATCCTGGAAAAGAAGGATGCCGAGTTTACCTGTTCTGCAAAGGATTACCACTACCTGATGCCGAAGACAAAGAGATTTCATGACCATATGTTATATGAAGTAAAAAATGAATGCAGATTTGTAAACAGCATGGAAGAGATGACGGCTCCTATCATGAAGCTGGCTGTGTTTGAACCGGCCGGCCTTACAGAAGAATCTGTGAAATACTGGATGGACAGATTTGGAAAAGAATGTGTTGTTGTCACTTCGGGAAATGAGTGGATTGATTTTATTCCTTTTGGAACAAACAAGGCAAAAGGAATCAGAGAATATCAGAAAAGATATCATATTTCGCCGGAAGAATGTATTGCGTTCGGAGACGAATATAATGATATAGAGATGCTTAAAGCGGTAAAATATGGCTTTGCCATGGAGCATTCCAAGGAGGGGGTACGGGCAGCTACGTCCTATATGACAAAACAGGTTGAACCGGTCCTTGAGAAGCTGATCCGGGCAAAGGGAAAGATTGAGGAGGTTATTTAAATTGTTTACAGAAGAATGTATTAATACGTTTCTTGAAAATCAGGAGCAGCTTTTTCCACAGGCGGTAGCAGAATCATATGAAGCAGCGGAAGCATTCCTTGAGGATTGCATGGCGCAGGTTGTGGATTCTATTGAAGAAGTGAGAGAATATCTGGAAGAGTCAGGCGCTGATGTGGAAGGAATGTCAGATGAAGAACTGGAAGATGCAAGTGAAGTATTTGCTCTGCCGGATGGAAAATATCTGATAGTAGAAGGATAAAAACTGTTCGGTCAAATTATGGATATCACGTGATATATCGGAGAAATAACTGTAAAACACAGTTCGGTCCCTGAATATTGGAGAAAATTGAACTCTGATACTCAGGGGCTGAAGTTGTTTTAAGGGAGAAAATACAGATTACATTTCCGGAAAATGTGATGCTATAATGCTTTTATACAGAGAAAAAACGATGTTGTGGTCTGTGATGGGAATGAAAAGGGCAGACAGACACAGAAGCATCACAGAACTGTAATTATTCAGTACCTTCAGAGTGGCTGCTGAATAATTACAAATCTTATTATAAATGAAAAGGAGGACTACAGATGGAGAGAAAGAGATTTCTTGCAGTTGTAATGACTGTGATGATGGTTATTTCAATGATTCCATCCATGGTTTTTGCGGCAGCTCCGTCAGGAGAATTGGGCGGTAAGCTTAAGATTAAGGGACTTGCAGCTGTAGGCGTAGTGTTGAGTGCAGATTATGCAAAGGTTACACCGGAAGAGGTTACGGATGAAGATTTTACTTTTTCCTGGTCAAGACAGACCGGGGAGAAGGAGTTAACACAGGTAGGTACTGAGAAGACCTATACGATCACTCAGGATGATCTGGGATGCAGACTGGTGCTTGATCTGACCCCTGTAGATGGAAGCGGACTGACAGGTACTCTTACTGCAAAGACGTTAGAGGTAGCTGCAACTGAAGAAGAGGCGAAAGCAGTGGAACAGGAAGCAGAGGATGCACAGCAGACAGAAACGGCAGATGGAACAGAGAATGCACAGCTGGAAGAAACGGCAGATGGAACAGAGGATGCACAGCTGGAAGAAACAGCAGATAATGCAGAAGGCAGTCAGGATTCTGAAAATCAGGATGTAGATAGAACAGAAGATGTACAGCAGAATGCAGGGAATGAACAGGAAGATGAATCTCAGAACACAAAAGGTCAGCCGGAGGAAACAACAGAAGGTACTGATGATTCCCAGATGAAAATTTATACAGAAGATCAGCTGCAGGTGGATGAGAACGGAAATGTGCAGACAGATGGATCAGAGAAAGATGGACAGGCAGCAGGTGAAGATGATAAAGATAAAAAGACTTACGAAGCGACTGTCACTGTAGAGGACAGCGAAGATCAGATCTGTGATTTTGGAACAGTAAAGAGTGATCTTGAGGATGTGGAAGCACAGTATGTGCAGATTACGAACACCGGAAATGAGAGCTTGAATTTTCAGGAGATCAGTCCGGAACATTTTATGGCTCAGGATATTATAGAACCGCTGAGTGCAGGTGAATCTGTAAGCGTATGGATACAGCCGAGGGAAGGGCTGGAACCGGGTGAATATGATGATATGATCACATACCGGACGGAAGAAGGTATTGAGGTTTCTTTTGAAGCGAAGATTGCAGTTGAAGGTGAGGATGATTCATCAGATGACGAAGACCTGAAGCCTTCGGATGAGCCTTCTGCAGAACCGACAGAGACGCCGGATGACAGCGAGGCTCCATCGGCAGGTGACAATGCAGATGCATCTCTTGAGGCACAGTCTCTTGAGGTAAATACAGGAAGTCTTAATTTCAGCGATATCGAAGAAAATTATACACAGGCCAATGAGACACTGTCTGTAACCGTAATAAATACAGGGGACGGAATTATCACTTTAAAGATACCGAAATCAGATTATTTTGAGGTGATGAACGAAGATGGAAGTGAAGCTGTATCAGGAATACAGATTGCAAAAGGTGATTCTCTTATGTTCATGGTACAGCCAAAAACCGGTCTGACGAAGGGGGATTACAGTGATACCCTGATATTTGAAAGTGAAGAGGATTCGGAAGTAGCAGCGCAGGTAACTGCGGAAGTGTCTGTAAAAGAGGCAGAACAGGAACAGATCACAGCAGTTCAGGCAGATCCGGAATCTTTCAGTTATGATGATCTGAAGGAAGGTTATGATACTCCTGAAGCGACGACCATTACACTTACCAATACAGGAAATACAACTGTTTCGCTGATGCAGCCATATGCAGAGTATTTTGATATTGGGGAACTTTCGGCATCAGTGCTGGAGCCGGGAGATTCTGCTGCATTTACAGCAGTACCGGTGACCGGTCTGAAAGTCGGCAATTATCTGGACAGTATTCAGATAGCCCAGACCAGTTCGGAAGGACAGGAGGATGTATTGACAACGATCAAAGCTTCTGCGACTGTTTCGGAAGTGAAAAAGATTTATAAATTATCCGTAACACCGGAAGAACTGAATTTTGGAAAAGCAAAAGAAGGATATAGTGAGGCACCGGAAGCGCAGAAAGTTACAGTGACGAATGAGGGGAATACAAATGTAACTTTAAATGCACCGTCAGGTAAAAACTTTAAAATCGGGAAACTTTCAGCCACAGAGCTTGCACCGGGGGAGAGCTGTACATTTAAAATCCGCCCGAAGGCGGGTTTAAAGGCCGGCTCCTATACAGAGTCAGTTGTGATTGATAATGAACAGCAGATCAGTGCAGAAGTGAAAGTTCAGTTTACGGTTAAAGCTGCCCGCAAGGCGAAAATTGCAGATCCGGCAGATAATAAGATTACAGGAATCAGTTCAGATGGATATACAACACAGTCAAAGATTACATTTACAGCAGTCGGAGCGGGTATGGACAATGAAAGTCCGGGAAAGGGAGATGTCCGCTATGTACCGTATAACTGGAAAGTGATCAATACAAATAGCTGGAGCAGTGCACCTTATACTGCTGCATTTGGAATTACAAAGGCCGGAACCTACACATTGACAGTTACATTTGACCGTCAGAAGTATAATGGAAGTGAATGGGAGAATACAGGGGAGCAGGATACTAAACAGGTGAATTTCAGTATTACACAGGCGCAGACTGTAACCGCAACTCCGACTCCGCAGCCGAATGGAGCAACTGCGAAATCAGCGGTAAAGACAGGAGATACGACTAATATTACACCGTTTGTGATTATTCTGGCGATTGCAGCGGGATGTATTGTGGGAGTTGTGGTATACAAAAGACGAAAGAAATAAGAGTTATCTGAAGAAAAAAATACAGGGGAATATGTAAAATATAAAATTATTAGCACTCATTTTTGGTGAGTGCTAATTTTTTCTTGACTTTTGGAATAAATGGTATTACTATATCTTTCAGAGAAGCAACTTACAGGAGTCAAAAGCTATTTCAAAGGATAAACAGGAGAGGATAGTTTTGGCTCCGGAGGCAGAGCAGATAAGAATGCAGTATATTGACAGATAAAGTTGCGGCAAATGATTAAAAACAAAAAGGAGTGTGGACAGCATGGCTGTAAAACATGGAAATTTATCAATTAACAGTGAAAATATTTTCCCAATCATCAAGAAATGGTTATATTCCGATCATGATATTTTTGTAAGAGAGCTGGTCTCCAACGGATGCGATGCGATCACTAAACTGAAAAAACTGGAAGTAATGGGAGAATATACTTTTCCGGAAGGATATAAACCGGAGATTCAGGTAATTGTTAATCCTGATGAGAAAACTTTGAAATTCATCGATAATGGTATTGGCATGACTGCTGATGAAGTAGAGAAATACATTACCCAGATTGCTTTTTCAGGTGCAACTCAGTTTCTTGAGAAATATAAAGACAAAACTACAGATGATCAGATGATCGGTCATTTTGGACTTGGATTTTATTCTGCATTTATGGTGGCGGATGAAGTGCATATTGATACACTTTCCTATACAGAAGGTGCACAGCCTGTACACTGGTCCTGCGATGGCGGAACAGAATATGATATCCAGGAAGGCAACAAGAATACGATTGGTACAGAAATCACCCTGTTCCTGAATGAAGACTGCCTGGAATTTGCAAATGAATACCGTATGCGTGAGATTCTTGAGAAATACTGTTCCTTCATGCCGGTTCATATTTACCTTTCCAAAGCAAATGCACCTCAGGAATATGAGACAATTGATGAATCTGAGTTAAGAGACGATGATGTAGTTGTTGAACATATTCATGAGGAAGCAAAGACAGAAGAAAAAGAAAATGATAAAGGTGAAAAGGAAGTTGTTGAAATTTCTCCTGCAAAGGATAAAGTAAAGATCAATAAACGTCCGGTTTCCATCAGTGATATTAATCCTCTCTGGATGAAGCATCCGAATGAATGTACAGATGATGAATACAAGGAATTTTACCGCAAAGTATTTATGGATTATAAGGAACCGTTATTCTGGATACATCTGAATATGGATTATCCGTTTAATTTAAAAGGTCTCCTGTACTTCCCGAAGATCAATACAGAGTATGATTCCATTGAAGGAACGATCAAACTTTATAACAATCAGGTATTTATCGCAGATAATATCAAGGAAGTAATTCCTGAATTCCTGCTTCTTCTGAAAGGTGTGATCGATTGTCCGGATCTTCCATTGAACGTGTCACGAAGTGCATTGCAGAATGACGGATTTGTACAGAAGATTTCTGAATACATTTCCAAAAAAGTGGCAGATAAGCTTACCGGAATGTGCAAGACTGACAGAGAATCTTATGAGAAATACTGGGATGATATCAGCCCGTTTATTAAATATGGCTGTATTAAAGATGCTAAATTTGCAGAGAAAATGGGAGATTATGTACTCTTTAAGAATCTTGATGGCAAATATCTCACATTAAAGGACTGCGTTGAAGAGAATAAAAAAGAAACAGAAGAAACTGAGGCTCAGACAGAAGAAAAGAAAGAAGATGCAGCAGAGTCTGAAAACAAAGACAATGCGGAAGCGAAAGAACCTGAGAAGACAGTAATTTTCTATGTAACTGATGAAGTTCAGCAGAGTCAGTATATCAATATGTTTAAGGAAGCAGGAAAAGATGCCGTTATCCTGAAGCATAATATTGACAGTGCATTTATTTCCAGTCTTGAGCAGAAACATCAGGAAGTACAGTTTAAGCGTATTGATGCGGATCTGACCGAAGAAATGAAGGGTGAGGGTACTGCCGATGAAGAAACTGTCAAAGCACTGACAGAACTTTTCCGCAAGAGCCTTAATAAAGATAAACTGGAAGTACATGTTGAGAATCTGAAAAATGAAAATGTATCAGCAATGATGACTCTTTCCGAAGAGAGCCGCCGTATGCAGGATATGATGAAGATGTATAATATGTATGGAATGGATCCGAATATGTTTGGCGGACAGGAAACACTGGTTCTGAATGCGAATCATCCATTGGTTAAATATCTGGCAGAGAATCAGGAATCTGACAAGGCTCCGCTTATCTGTGAACAGTTGTATGACCTTGCGATGATGAGCCATAAACAGCTTTCACCGGACGAAATGACCAGATTTGTTCAGAGAAGCAATGAAATTTTGCTGATGATTGCAAAATAAGATAGAAAGCAGGCAATTTGCCGGCAGATCAATGAGAGGACAGATACGCCTGTCAGAATAGCAGAATATCAAATAAGGAGCAGAGAATAATTTTTGCTCCTTATTTTTGTGGAAAACAATTACATTGGTATTGACAAATGTCTTATGAATTCCTATTATTAAGTTGCCGATATTTTAATGAATATGCCGAATCCGCAGAAGATATAACGGGTTACAGAGAATAGTGACTGCAATGGTGCTTCCGGGCAGCCAATATCGTGACTTTCATTTACTTATAGAGAAATGTGTGTAAATAAATGAGATATCCAAATCTGTAAAAACACAGATTATGGAAGTTACAGGAGGAACGATGTATGAGTGCAGTTTATGGAGTTATTAGAAAATTGGGTGCAACATCAAAGTATAAAGGATATTATTATGTTGTGGATGCAGTAGAAATGGCACAGAAAATTTATGAGCGACCGGTAAAAGTCACCAAAGATATTTATCCGGTCATTGCAAGAAAATATAAATCAACGCCGTCTAATGTAGAACACAACATAAGAACACTGGTAAACTTATGTTGGATGAATCATAAGGATACACTGGAAGAAATGGCAGGGTGTACAATGGCAGATAAACCGACGAACAGTGAGTTTATAGATATTCTGGTCTATTATCTGCGTTATTCGGATAAAGACTGATAACAGAATCTACTCATAATTTCTCACAGGGAATGTGATGACTGGAGAGAAAAACAGTCATGGAATCATCCCAGAGATGTTCCAGACGTTTATCCGGACTGAATGAAGTATAAGAAACACCTGTTGTACATAAAAGGGACTGGTTCTTGTACCGGATATTCAGATAAAAGCTTTGCACAGGAATATCTGCAATATGCTGTTCATTTTTTAACAACGACTGTGTCTGATCATGAGAAAGTTCAAATACAATCCTGAAATTCAAAGGTGTGCGTCTGCCGCGTATGATAGAAAAACAATAAGGTTTTACATCATGCCACAGGGAATATTCTGTGGAATTCTCCTCAAAAGCAGCCTTTGTGTCAGTATCAAAGAAATCGTAATGAAGTTTTCCGTTTATGGTAAAAGTGTTGAAGGTTGTCACAGATGCCTCGACAAGAGAAAAACGGTCAAATACCTCACCGATCAGGAGTTTATTCATAAAATCTTTTACATCAGTAATTTTTAAAGCAAGCATACAACACCTCTCTGATAACATGATTTACAGCTGTTCAGAATTAAAAAAAGACTTCTGGATTGCTGCATATTTCTGAACATATTTTGTGGATCAGGCAGCGCTTCCTGCACTTTGCGGGAAGCGTCTTTTTATTATAAAGCACTTTTGAAAAAAAGAACAGTGTTTTTATTAAAAAGTCTTTTCAAACGTAAAGCGGTGTGATAAGATATATCTGGTATTGAATACTACATATAATGGAAAAGAGGACGATATAATTGAGATATAAGATTATCATAGATAGTTGTGGAGAACTTTTGGACGAATGGAAGAAAGATGAATGTTTTGAATCCATTCCACTGACGCTGATGGTAGGAGCTGAACAGATCATAGATGATGAAACATTTGATCAGGCAGAGTTTATTAATAAAGTGGCAGCCTGCCCGGAATGTCCGAAATCAGCCTGCCCGTCACCTGAGAGATATATGAGAGCATATGACTGCGAGGCTGAGCATATTTATGCAGTGACTTTGTCTTCTGAGCTGAGTGGTTCCTATAACAGTGCGTTACTTGGCAGAGATCTTATTATGGAAGACCATCCGGATAAAAAAATACATGTGTTTAATTCACGTTCCGCATCCATCGGGGAAAGCCTGATCGGAATGAAGATACAGGAATGCGAAGAAGCAGGGATGAGTTTTGAAGAAGTTGTTTCAACTGTGGAACATTATATTGAAGGACAGCATACATTTTTTATACTTGAGAATCTTGATACTTTGAGAAAGAACGGCCGTCTGAGCAAAGTGAAAGCGTTAGTGGCCAGTGCATTGAAAATCAAACCGGTCATGGGTTCTACGGATGATGGAAATATCTGCCAGCTGGATCAGGCAAGAGGCATGAATCGTGCTCTGATCAAGCTTGTAGAGCAGGTAATCGAGAAAACTCCGGACAGTGCAGAGAAGGTTCTTGCCATCAGTCACTGCAATTGTCCGGCAAGAGCACAGGTGCTCAAAGAGGCTTTTGAAGAGAGAATGAAACTTGCAAAGATCGTAGTCCTTGATACAGCGGGTGTAAGTTCTATGTATGCAAATGACGGCGGAGTGATCGTTGCAGTATAAACTAATTGTTTTCTTTTGCAGTAAAGTGTGCTATAATCAGAAAATACGAAATATTGATGCAAAGGAGATCTATCATGAGCCAGAAGAAAGTCGATGCTTATAAGGCCAGAAAAGGACTGCATAACAAAACAGACAGAAAAGAAAAAGTACTTTTTGGACTGGAAATGTTTGCCTGGGCATTCATTTGTGTTGTGATTGTTGCATGGATTGGTTATTCTGCATATGTAAAAGTGACAGGAGCCAAAGAGAATGTGGTTCAGAATACAGTAATGGATACTACTGCACTTGACAATTACATTTCGAATCTGTCAACAGATGCATCCGATGGTACAGACAGCACTGATGCAGATACAGCGGAGGAAGAAGATACAACAGCTTCCACTGATACAGACAGTGAAGATGCTGATGCAGCAGACACAACCGCAGATGATTCTGAAACGGAAACCGCAGATAAATCTGAAGAAGCAGATGATACAAATGTAGCAGACGATAAAGCTGCAGAAACAGCAGATTCAACAACGGATGCAGACAGCGCAGATGCTAAATAGAAATTGAATCTCTGATGGATTCACAGAAGAAAAGCAATAAAAAATCCCCGGATGATCCGGGGATTTTTTTGAGGTTTAATCCGTATAGAAAAGTGCGGAATTCAATCCTCTCGCGTTAACAAAAATTATAAATTATAATTTTGTAACGTTTGCAGCCTGCATACCACGAGCACCTTCTGTTAAGTCGTATGTTACAGCCTGTCCTTCTTCAAGGGATTTGAATCCTTCACCATTGATAGCGGAGAAATGTACAAATACGTCTGCACCGTCTTCACCAGTGATAAATCCGTAACCTTTTTCTGCGTTGAACCATTTTACAGTTCCCTTGTTCATGTTGTTACCTCCATAAAAAATAAAAAAATTATATAGTTTCTGGCAAATAAAAAAATCACCAGATTTTACAGATTATATACTGTTATATAATCTCTAAAAACCAGTGACTATACATTAAATAATCCAGATATGAACTGATTATATCTCCCGCATTTTGAATTGTCAAGCAAAAAAGACTGCACATCAGTAAAAAAAGGCTTTATAAAAGAAGAAGTTTCGTGTATTATGTATATCAGAAAGTTATTGTCAAACGACAACGAAGGGAGAGAATTGCATGGGTATTCTGATTCAGGGAGGACGTATCGTAGATGCGGCTACTGACACTGATAAAAAAGGCGATATTTATCTGGAAGATGGCGTGATCACCGAGATCGGTGAGAAACTTAAAATAAAAGATAAAAGCGACAAAGTAATAGATGCGAAGGGATGTCTGGTAATGCCGGGACTGATCGATCTTCACGTTCATTTCAGAGATCCGGGACAGACACAGAAAGAGGATATAGAGACAGGTTCCCGGGCTGCTGCAAGAGGTGGTGTGACAACGGTTGTTGCAATGCCGAATACAACACCGGTAATTGACAGTCCGGATCGTGTAAATTATGTGCATAATAAGGCAAAACAGCTTGCCGGCATTCATGTGCTCCAAGCAGGTGCCATTACGCAGGGGGAGAAGGGACAGGAACTTTCTGATATCGAAGGAATGGTAAAAGCGGGAATCCCGGCATTATCTGAAGACGGCAAATCTGTTATGAATACCAGACTTTGCAAAGAAGCTATGGAAGTGGCAGAGAAATTCAATGTTCCGATTTTTGCTCACTGTGAGGATATTGATCTGCGCGGTGATGGATGTATGAATGAGGATGAGAATGCGCGGAGACTTGGTCTGCCAGGTATCTGCAATGCAGTTGAGGATGTGATCGCAGCGAGAGATATTCTTCTTGCCAGAGAGACAGGGGCAAGACTGCATCTGTGCCATTGTTCCACAGAAGGTGTTGCGAAGATGATGGAGATTGTGAAGGAAGAGGGATTGGACAATATCACAGCAGAGGTTTGCCCGCATCATTTTATCCTCACTTCCGATGATATTAAATGTGATGATCCAAACTATAAGATGAACCCTCCTCTTCGTACGAAGAAAGATGTAGATGCACTGATCCGAGGACTGAAGGATGGTTCCTTTAAAGTGATCAGTACAGATCATGCACCTCATGCAGTGCCGGAGAAGACAGGCTCTATCCGGAATGCGGCTTTTGGCATTGTGGGAATTGAGACAAGCTTTGCATTGTCTTATACTGCACTTGTAGAAACTGGAATTCTTACAATCTCACAGCTTATTGAGAAAATGAGCTGGAACCCAGCACAGATTCTGGGAAGTGACAGAGGTACACTTCAGAAGGGACATCCGGCAGACATTGTCATTGCAGACATTGATCACGAATATAAAATAGATAAAAATGAATTTGCTTCCAAAGGACGCAACACACCATTTGACGGATGGAAAGTAAAGGGAAAAATTCTCTATACAATCTGTGATGGAAAAGTTGTATACCAGAATGCATAAAAATACCATATCAATATTCAGGAGGAAAGACTCATGATCAACAAACTTATTGAAAACATTAAAAAAACAAACGCTCCTATCGTAGTAGGACTGGATCCGATGCTCAACTATATCCCGCAGCATATTCAGAAGAAAGCTTTTTCTGAACTGGGGGAAACATTAGAGGGAGCAGCAGAAGCTATCTGGCAGTATAATAAAGGAATCGTTGATGCGATCAGCGATCTGATCCCTGCAGTGAAACCACAGATCGCAATGTATGAGCAGTTTGGTATTCCGGGCTTAATGGCATATAAGAACACCATTGATTATTGCAAAGAAAAAGGTCTGGTAGTTATTGGAGATATCAAACGAGGTGACATTGGTTCCACATCTGCTGCATATGCAGTCGGACATCTGGGTAAAGTTCAGGTGGGAAGTAACAGAATCGCAGGTTTTGACGAAGATTTTGCGACAATCAATCCATATATGGGATCTGACAGTGTCAACCCGTTTATCGATGTATGTAAAGAAGAGAACAAAGGGCTTTTTGTACTCGTAAAAACATCCAATCCGTCCAGCGGAGAGTTTCAGGACAGAATCATTGACGGACGTCCGCTTTATGAGTGGGTTGGAGAGAAGGTTGCCCAGTGGGGAGAATCACATATGGGAAATGAATACAGCTATGTAGGTGCTGTAGTAGGTGCAACCTATCCGGAAATGGGAAAAACTCTCCGTAAGATCATGCCGAAAACCTTCATCCTGGTACCGGGATATGGTGCACAGGGCGGAAAAGGTGCCGATCTTGTTCATTTCTTTAATGAAGACGGACTTGGTGCGATCGTCAATTCCTCCAGAGGAATCATTGCAGCTTACAAACAGGAAAAATATGCTTCCTTTGGTGAATTAAATTATGCAGATGCATCCCGCCAGGCGGTAAAAGATATGATCGAAGACATCAGTACTGCTTTAAACAATCGCTAGGAGGCATGAAATGAGCGAAAAGACAAGAGAAATCTGCACTGTTGTAAGTCAGGAGAGCATTGGTGCAGGCATTTACAGTATGTGGATCCAGACTGACAGAATTGCAGCAGATGCGAAACCAGGACAGTTTGTATCTCTTTATACAAATGATAAATCCAAAATTCTTCCCAGACCGATCAGTCTTTGTGAGATTGACAAAGAAAATGGCCGTCTTCATCTGGTTTACAGAGTGACCGGACAGGGAACCGGAACCGATGAATTTTCACAGATGAAAGCCGGAGATACCATTCCGGTACTGGGACCTCTGGGAAATGGTTTTCCTGTAGAGAAGGCTGAGGGGAAAAAAGTTTTCCTTATGGGTGGTGGAATCGGTGTTCCTCCGATCCTGGAACTTGCAAAGCAGATGAAATGTGAGAAAAAACAGATCATTGCAGGATACAGGGACTGTCATACGTTCCTCAGAGAGGAATTTGAGGCGGCGGGAACACTTTATATTGCCACAGAGGATGGCAGTGTGGGAACAAAAGGCAATGTTATGGATGCTATCAGAGAGAATGCTCTGGAAGCGGACGTGATCTATGCCTGCGGACCAACTCCGATGCTTCGTGCAATCAAGAAATATGCCGAAGAAAATGGGATTGAATGTTATATTTCCCTGGAGGAACGTATGGCATGCGGAATCGGTGCCTGCCTTGCCTGTGTGTGCAAATCCAGAGAAAAAGATGCACATAGCAATGTGAATAATAAGAGAATCTGCAAGGATGGCCCGGTATTTCTTTCTACGGAGGTGGAAATCTGATGGATATGAGTGTAAATATTGCCGGCGTAGAGTGGAAAAATCCGGTAACAGTGGCATCCGGAACCTTTGGTTCAGGAGCAGAATTTGCTGATTATGTAGATATTAATAAGCTGGGAGCAGTGACAACCAAGGGCGTAGCCAATGTCCCGTGGGCCGGAAATCCGACTCCGCGTGTGGCTGAAGTTTACGGAGGCATGATGAATGCGATTGGTCTGCAGAATCCTGGTATCGATCTTTTCTGTGAGAGGGATATTCCTTTTTTGAAACAGTATGATACAAAGATCATTGTAAATGTATGCGGTCATGCGCCGGAAGAATATCTGGCAGTGGTGGAACGTTTGGCAGATCAGCCAATTGATATGATGGAGATTAATATTTCCTGCCCGAATGTAAACGCAGGATTCCTTGCATTTGGTCAGGATGCACATCATGTAGAGGAACTTACCGCTCAGATCAAAAAGATTGCAAAACAGCCTGTGATCATGAAGTTAACACCGAATGTCACAGATATCACAGAGATTGCAAAAGGTGCGGAAGCAGGCGGTGCAGATGCGGTATCCCTGATCAATACACTGACAGGAATGAAGATTGATATCAACAGGAAGACTTTTGCGCTTGCAAATAAAACCGGTGGTGTTTCCGGACCGATCGTGAAACCGATTGCTGTCCGTATGGTTTATCAGGTTGCACAGGCAGTCAATATCCCGATCATCGGAATGGGCGGAATTTCCTGCGCAGAGGATGCAATTGAGTTTATTCTTGCAGGAGCCAGCGCAGTATCTGTGGGTACGGCAAATTTCCACAATCCGGCAGTGACACTGGAAGTGATCGATGGAATTGAAGCGTACATGAAGAAGAATGGATTCAATTCCGTAAAAGAGATGGTTGGTATTGTAAAATAAAACAGATACAGGAGGCATAACATAAGATGGAACAGTATAAACAGGAATTTATTGAATTTATGGTAGACAGTGAAGTTCTGAAATTCGGAGAATTCACCCTTAAAAGCGGAAGAAAGTCCCCGTTTTTTATGAATGCAGGCGGATATGTGACAGGTTCTCAGTTAAAGAAACTGGGTGAGTACTACGCACATGCCATTCATGATAAATATGGCGATGATTTCGATGTGCTTTTCGGACCTGCATATAAGGGAATCCCGTTAAGTGTTGTAACTGCAATTGCATTCAGCGAATTATATGGAAAAGAAATCCGCTACTGTTCAGACCGTAAGGAAGAAAAAGACCATGGTGCAGATAAGGGAAGCTTCCTCGGAAGTAAATTAAAAGACGGCGATCGTGTAGTGATGATCGAAGATGTAACAACATCCGGTAAATCCATGGAAGAGACAGTACCGAAGGTAAAAGGTGCGGCTGATGTGGAAATCGTCGGTCTTATGGTTTCTCTGGACCGCATGGAAGTCGGAAAAGGCGGCGTGAAGTGTGCCCTTGACGAAGTCCATGACCTTTATGGGTTTGAAACAAATGCGATTGTTACAATGAGAGAGGTCATTGAACATCTTTATAATAAAGAATATAAAGGAAAAGTAATCATTGACGATACATTGAAAGCCGCAATCGACGCATATTATGAGCAGTACGGTGCAAAATAAGCAAATACAGGTAACAGCGATTTATAAATAAGATATCATGATCTGCGAAAGCAGATCATGATACTGATGAGGACGATTATGAACGAAAAAATTTATAAAACCATGTCTTCCACAGGAGCCTGCAGTCTGACAGTCGGGATCATTGTACTGGCAACGGGAATCGTAACAGGGATCATGATGATCGTAAACGGTGCAAGACTGCTGAAAAAGAAATCAGAGATATTGATATAAAAGGCTTCAGAAACAGGAGAAAACATTGAAAAAAGAAACGAAGCATATCATACGGACACTGGGAACCATTTTGTTTATCCTGTATGTTCTGGCACTGATTTATTTTCTGTTCTTTTCAGAAGAATACGGAAGAGCAGCAATGGAAGAAAGACAGTACAGATATAATCTGATACCGTTTGTTGAGATAAGGCGTTTCTGGGTATACAGAAAACAGCTTGGACTTATGGCGGTAGTTACAAATCTTTTTGGAAATGTAATTGGTTTTCTTCCATTTGGATTTATACTGCCGGTTATTCTGGACAAAATGAGAAGCGGATGGCTGATCGTACTGGCAGGATTTGGGCTTAGTGTTACGGTAGAGGTCATCCAGCTTATTACAAAGGTTGGGTGCTTTGACGTAGATGATATGATATTGAATACAGCAGGGGCGGCTCTTGGATATCTGCTTTTTTTTATCTGCGATCACCTGAGGAGAAAAATTTATGGCAAAAAGATATAGATATGCGTTTGCAAAGAAAAGAGAGGCACAGCAGGGAAAACTGTCAGCAGTGCTGGCGGCTGTTTCACTGGTTTTATTTGTGACTGCAGTTTTGCTGGCATTTTTTTTGCAGGGACAATACGGATATATTGTAGGCGGGATCAGTCTTTGCGCAATGCTTCTGTCTGTATATGGATTTGCGATGGGACTGAAAAGCTTTTCAGAAGAAAACCGGACACACAAAGCAGGTATGATCGGCTCTATTGCAAACGGAATCATAATGATCGGATGGCTGGGAATCTTTCTGATGGGAATTTCCGGCTGATTAACAGGGAAGTCTGATAGAAAAAGGAGAAATATAGTTTGGACGAATGGGTTATGGAACGGTATGAACTGGCGAAAGAAAGAATCGCTCAGATACCGGACGAGAAAATGGCAGAAGAACCGTACTGCGATTTTTTTACAAAGGAAGCAATGTTTTTACAGCAGGTGATTCATGTGATGGACCATGGAATTGCGGGGAAAAATCTTGAAGAACTTCAGGAACAGAATCATGAATTATATCAGGATATTCTGCCCGAAAATTATGAAAATTCTTATGGAAATCCTGCATATGCACAGAAAATGCTGGGAGAATACGGAAAAGTATTTACCTTTCTTTATACAGAGCTTCATGGCACGATTGCTTATGCGTTTGAAAAAAAAGCATGGGATCTTACGGTTGTACTTGAATTGTTTCTGGAAATCTATTCTGCATTTACGCAGGAAGAAATTCCTGCTGAGAAACAGGTGAAAGAAATTCTCGTTTCCTATGTGAATGACTACTGCCAGGATATGGTGGAAAATCGGATCAGAGAGGCGATTGATCCTGAGAATAATTTTGTGGTTGAAATGATCATGGATTCTGATCTGAGCGATCTGAGTTATCTGTATCAGTCCGGCGAATATGTATCGGAAAATGAACTGAAAACAGCAGAATTTATGAATTCACTTTCCCAGAGGGAAATTGATGAGATGGCACGTACTTATACAGAAGGCTATCGGATGGGATTCATCACAGGAAGAAAAGATATTACAAAGAAGAAAACGGTTAATATACGTTATCATCTTGGCTTTGAGCGTATGGTAAAAGCGGCTGTTCTTCAGTTCCGGGAGATGGGGCTGCAGACGGTTATTTACCGCCATGCACTTCATGCGGTGAACAGACGGAATCAGTTCAGAAATGGATTTACAGGAGGAATTGCAAATCCGCAGTTTGATTATGACCACAGACAGGACAGTGCGCTGTTTCTGAATCCGGATTTTGTAAAGCGTAAACTTCGTGCCATGCAGACTTCTTATGATGAATATGCAGATCTGGCAGATGTACATGGCGGACCGGCTGTGATCGAGACATTTGGAGAGAAGCCGTTTTCACCGGTAAGTAAACCGGAAAGCTGGGCGTTTACAGAAGCACAGCAGAAGCTTCAGCTGGAACTGGACAATGAATCCGGTCAAATCACAAATCGTTATATCAAAGGTGAGGAAAGAAGTTTTACGATCATTGCTTATCCGATACCTGAGATCGGAGAGGATTTTCCGGAAATTTTCCGCGAGATCGTAAAGATCAATACATTGGATTATAAGAAATATCAGAAGATCCAGCAGACGATCATAGATACTCTTGATACCTGTGAATGGGTGGAAATCAAGGGAAAGGGAGAGAATGAGACAGATCTGCTCATTCATCTTCATACATTAACAGATGCGAAAACACAGACAAATTTTGAGAACTGTGTGGCAGATGTAAATATTCCTCTGGGTGAAGTATTTACTTCACCGGTGCTTGCAGGAACAGGCGGAATGCTTCATGTTTCAAAAGTATATCTTAACGGACTGCAGTTTTGTGACCTGAAGCTTGTGTTTGACTGCGGACAGGTGATCGATTACAGCTGTTCTAATTTTGAGACAGAGGAAGAGAACCGTAAATATATTGAAGATAATATTCTGTTCCATCATCCGAAACTTGCAATGGGAGAATTTGCGATCGGAACTAATACAACAGCTTATGTGGCAGCGCAGAAATATAATATCGCAGACAAACTTCCGATTCTGATCGCGGAGAAAATGGGACCGCATTTTGCAGTTGGTGATACCTGTTACAGTTGGTCAGAAGATACTCCGGTCTATAATCCGGATGGTAAAGAGATCATCGCAAGAGACAATGAGATTTCCGAGATGCGAAAAGAAGACGTCAGCCTTGCTTATTATGGATGTCACACAGATATTACGATCCCATATGACGAACTGGGAAGCATCCGTACGATTGATGATGAGGGGGATATGATCTCTATTATTGAAGATGGAAGATTTGTCCTTCCGGGTACGGAAGCTCTGAACGAGCCGTTTGGGGAATAAAGGCATTTTCCTATTAAGTTCGGAATACAAAAAAATTTATTAGTTCGTTAAAATATTTCTTTGCATTAATTTTATTGACAGAAAAAGGGAATCTTAGTAGAATCTACGGTTAGAGAGGGTTTTGATAAAATCTTTTCTGACCGTACTTTTTTTATCAATAAAATAAAAACAAAGTCCCGGACAGATAAAATCTGGTCTGTCTGAGAATACTTGAGAAGAAAAGGAGAATAATCATGGCAAAAGTAGGAATTGTGATGGGCAGCGACTCAGATATGCCGATCATGAGCAAAGCAGCAGACATTCTGGAGAAACTGGGAATTGATTACGAGATAAAGATCATTTCCGCACACAGGGAACCGGATGTCTTTTTTGAATATGCAAAAACAGCAGAGGAAAAAGGCTTTAAAGTAATCATTGCAGGTGCAGGAATGGCAGCTCATCTGCCGGGAATGTGCGCAGCAATCTTCCCGATGCCGGTTATCGGAATTCCTATGCACACCACTTCTCTGGGAGGAAGAGATTCCCTTTATTCTATCGTACAGATGCCGTCAGGAATCCCGGTTGCAACAGTCGCTATCAACGGAGGCGCAAACGCAGGACTTCTGGCAGCTAAGATACTTGCAACATCAGATGAGGAACTTCTTGCAAAATTAAAGGCTTACAGCCAGGAATTAAAAGAACAGGTGGAAGCAAAAGACGCAAGATTACAGGAAGTCGGATATAAAAATTACTAAGATAACTCAGGTCCATAAACAGGATCAGGGGTAAAAACGGAGGATTATCATGGATTACAAGACCGCTGGAGTAGATATTGAAGCAGGATATAAATCAGTAGAGCTGATGAAAGAGCATGTAAAGAGAACCATGCGTGAAGAAGTGCTGGGAGGACTGGGAGGATTTTCCGGTGCCTTTTCTCTTGCTAAGATCAAAGAAATGGAAGAACCGGTATTATTATCAGGTACAGATGGATGTGGAACTAAAGTAAAACTTGCTATGGTTATGGACAAGCATGACACCATTGGCATTGATGCAGTTGCCATGTGTGTCAATGATATTGCATGTGCAGGCGGAGAACCATTATTCTTCCTTGATTATATTGCATGTGGTAAGAATTATCCGGAAAAGATTGCAGCTATCGTAGGCGGCGTTGCAGAAGGCTGTGTGCAGTCAGATGCAGCTCTGATCGGTGGTGAGACAGCAGAGCATCCGGGACTGATGCCGGAAGACGAATATGACCTGGCTGGTTTCGCAGTAGGTGTCTGCGATAAAAAAGAGATGATCACAGGTGAAGAACTGAAAGCAGGAGATGTTTTGATCGGTATGGCATCCACAGGTGTTCACAGTAACGGATTTTCTCTTGTCCGTAAAGTTTTTGATATGACAAAGGAATCTCTTGATACTTATTATGAAGAACTTGGAACAACACTTGGTGAAGCACTTCTGGCACCAACCAGAATCTATGTAAAAGCATTAAAGAGCATTAAAAATGCCGGAGTTCGTGTGCACGCATGCAGTCATATCACAGGCGGCGGTTTTTATGAAAATATTCCGAGAATGCTTAAAGAGGGAACACGTGCAGTTGTGGAAAAGAACAGCTATCCGGTACTTCCAATCTTCAAACTTCTTGCTGAAAAAGGCAATATTGATGAACAGATGATGTACAATACTTATAACATGGGACTTGGAATGATCCTTGCTGTAGATGCAGCAGATGTGGACAAAACAATGGAAGCGATCAAAGCAGCAGGTGACACTCCGTATGTAGTAGGACGTATCGAAGATGGTGAAAAGGGAGTGACTTTATGTTAAAAGTCGGTGTACTGGTTTCAGGAGGCGGCACGAATCTGCAGGCTATCCTGGATGCCATTGACTGTGGAAAGATTACAAATGCAGAAGTTTCTCTGGTTATCAGCAATAATCCGAAGGCTTATGCGCTGGAGAGAGCAAAGAATCACAACATAGAAGCTGTATGTATTTCCCCAAAACAGTTTGAGAACAGAGAAGAATTTCACAGGGCACTTCTTGCGAAGCTGAAAGAAAGTGGTGTAGAGCTTATCGTTCTGGCGGGATTTCTTGTGGCTATTCCTCCAATGATCGTGGAAGCGTATCCAAATAAGATCATCAATATCCACCCGTCACTGATTCCGTCTTTCTGTGGAGTGGGCTATTATGGATTGCATGTACATGAGAAAGCTCTGGAAAGAGGCGTACGTGTGACAGGTGCGACCGTACATTTTGTTGACACAGGTACAGATACAGGTCCGATCATTCTTCAGAAGGCCGTAAAGATTAAATCTGATGATACCCCGGAAGTTCTTCAGAGACGTGTTATGGAGAAAGCGGAGTGGAAGATTCTTCCGAAAGCTATCAATCTTATTGCCAATGACAAAGTGAAAGTGGTGGATGGAAGAGTAGAAACAGAGGAATTTGATACAGAAGAGTAGATAAAGGAGCAAAAATAAAATGAAAGTCTTGATCGTAGGCAGCGGTGGAAGAGAACATGCCATTGCATGGAGTGTTTCAAAGAGTCCGAAAGTGGATAAAATTTATTGTGCACCTGGAAATGCAGGGATTGCAGAACTTGCAGAATGTGTAGATATCGGTGCTATGGAGTTTGAGAAACTTGCTGATTTTGCTCAGGAGAAAGCAATCGATCTTACCATTATCGGTATGGATGATCCTCTGGTTGGCGGTGTGGTAGATGTATTTGAAGCACGTGGTCTGAAAGTCTTTGGCCCGAGAAAGAATGCAGCTATCCTTGAAGGCTCCAAAGCGTTCTCAAAAGATCTGATGAAAAAATACAATATTCCCACAGCGGCATATGAGAATTTTGATGATCCTGAGAAAGCACTGGAATATCTCCGCACAGAAGCCAGATTTCCAATTGTTCTGAAGGCTGATGGTCTTGCACTCGGCAAGGGAGTATTGATCTGTCAGGATCTGAAAGAGGCAGAAGATGGCGTAAAAGAGATCATGGAAGATAAGAAATTTGGAAATGCCGGAAATACCATGGTCATCGAAGAATTTATGACAGGACGTGAAGTCTCTGTGTTATCATTTGTAGATGGAAAAACTATCCGTACAATGACATCCGCACAGGATCATAAACGCGCTCAGGACGGTGATCAGGGATTGAATACGGGCGGAATGGGAACTTTCTCCCCGAGTCCATTCTACACAGAAGAGGTAGATGAATTCTGCAGGAAATATGTATATCAGCCGACAGTGGACGCAATGGCTGCAGAAGGACGCCCATTTAAGGGAATCATTTTCTTTGGTCTTATGCTTACCGCAGATGGCCCGAAGGTATTGGAATATAATGCACGCTTCGGAGATCCGGAAGCACAGGTAGTCCTGCCACGTATGAAGAATGATATCATTGAAGTAATGGAAGCTTGCGTAAATGGAACACTGGACCAGGTAGACCTTCAGTTCGAGGATAATGCAGCAGTGTGCGTAGTACTTGCAAGTGATGGATATCCTGTAAAATATGAAAAAGGTATCCCAATGTACGGCTTTGAAAATTTCAAAGGCAAAGACGGATATTACTGCTTCCACGCAGGAACCAAACTGAAAGACGGTCAGATTGTTACTAATGGTGGCCGTGTTCTGGGAATTACTGCGACAGGCAAAGATTTAAAAGAAGCAAGAAAGAATGCATATGAAGCTACAGAGTGGATTACATTCGCAAATAAATATATGCGCCATGATATTGGAAAAGCAATTGATGAAGCATAAAAAATATTGATGTTTAAAAATAAACAGGAGACAAAGCTGGGATAAAAGTCCCATTCTTGTCTCCTGTTTTATGGTTGGCAGATACTTCTTCTGTCCAAAATGATCTCGATGTAATATTTTTTGAAAGAACGATAGAATCCACATAAATTATTTTGCATAAATAATACGAGCGATTTCCTTTACTTTTCATGCAATCTGTTATAAAATAGAAAAGTGCTGTAAAGCAAAGTTACAGATTGAGATGAATTGTAACGTAGCAGAAACAGCAAGGAGAAAGTTACTGTTCAGCATATGCACAGTAATGGGAGAAATATTATGAACAGGAAAAGTCAGAAAGAGATTCAGGTGACGACACATATGGTGCGCCAGTTTCTGCAGGAGAATGAAGATACCGGTTATCGGGTTTTTCACAGCAATCTTCTGCCGGGTGTGGATAATGTTATGGGAATTAGACTTCCGGTGTTGCGAAAATTTGCAAAGCAGCTTTCTGGTATGGACTGGCAGGAATGGTTTGAACAGGCGGATGACCAGTGGTATGAAGAAACGATGCTTCGCGGATTGGTGAGTGCTTATGCAAAGATGGAATGCAAAGAACGCTTAACATATGTGGCAAAATTTGTGCCGGACATTAATAACTGGGCAGTATGCGATTGCTTTTGCAGTACATTAAAAGATGCAGATAAATACCAGACAGAATACTGGGATTTTATTGAAACGTATTTTACTTCGAATAAAGAATACGAAGCAAGATTTGCGGCAGTCATGCTTCTGGGACATTTTGTGAAGCGTGAATATTTGAAAGAGAGTATCAGACGTCTGGAGAGTATCACTCAGCAGGGATATTATGCAAAGATGGCAGTGGCGTGGGCAGTATCTGTATATTTTGCGGCATTTCCGGATGAGATGCTGACATACTTGCAGGACGGTCACAAACTGGATGAATTTACATATAAGAAATCACTACAGAAGATCACAGAGTCTTATCGTGTTGATAAGGAAATGAAAAAGATCATAAAAGAAATGAGACAGAGAGGATAAAATAATGGGAATCAGCAAAGAAGAAGCAATCAAGGAATTACAGAACAGAGAGACAGTATTTGTTGCATACTCACAGGCTACAAAGCTTCCGTATGTGAAATGTGATGAAGAGACATTTAATGATCAGGCATGGATTTTTTCAACAGAAGAAGGAATCAAAGAATTCGGCAAAAAAATGCTGGAAGAAAAGGTTCTTCTTATGGGTATGAAATTTACCAAGAAGGATTATCCCAGATTATATGGAACTTTCTATGCAATTGGCGTAAATACAGTTGTATGGGTAGATGGTGAAGATAAGATTGAGATTGATCTTCCTGATATTGCAAAACAGGCAGATATGAGCAAGATTGAGCCGGCTAAGAGACCGCTTCTGAATCCTACACTGGAGCTTTCCGGCATTTACTTTATGCAGGAACTCCGCCGTCCGGTAGAGAAGGATCAGCATGGAAATCTTCGTGAGCTTGAGGAAGAACTGATCGTAAACCTGAAGAAATCCGAATATCTGGTTGCTATGAATGTAGATCCTGAAGATCCTAAGAAGATCAATATTCCGTATCTCAAAAATAAAAAAGAAGAAATTCTCCAGCCTGTATTTACAGACGTTATGGAACTTGAGAAGTTTACAAAAGGTCAGAAGCTGCGTATTGCGAAAGTACCGTTTGCAAAACTTCCGGAGCTGTTAATCGATAAGGCAATGGCTTATGCAGTTAATCCATTAGGCTTTAACCTTGTTCTGAACAGAGAACAGCTCAATAAGATCATTGGCTTAAAATAATCAAGTCATGTAGATGAAATTCAGTTGACAGAAAGAAGATAAAGGGTGTGTATGCTGTGTGAGAACATGGCAGTACACCCCTTTTTGTTTTGAAAAATAATACAGCAATACGTCTTTCTGTTGCAAAAAATGTTGGTTTGTGCTAGGATATGTGTAACACAAAAAGGAGAAGAAAACGTATGATGATAGAAATAGATTTCAGCAGTGATGAAGCCATTTACATCCAGCTGACCAATCAGATCATCATGGGGATTGCTACGTCAAGACTGCAGGAGGGAGATACACTGCCATCAGTGAGACAGCTTGCAGATACAGTTGGGATAAATATGCATACAGTAAATAAAGCATATTCACTGCTGCGACAGGAGGGATTTGTCACTATCGACCGCAGACGTGGTGCAGTGATTTCTATTGATGTAAATAAACGGAAAGCATTGGAAGAACTGAAACAGAATCTCATGGTGGCGCTTGCGAAAGGATGTTGCAAGAGCGTAAGCAGAGAGGAAGTACATCAGCTTATTGATGAGATTTTTGACGAATATGATGAAAACAGATAGGAGAGGACATGGAGAGACAATTTACCAGACAGGCAGAGAATGCCCTCAAATTGGCAAAGACAACTGCGAAAACCTGTGGACATGGATATATCGGAACAGAACATCTTCTTGCAGGTCTTTTGAAAGAACCTGAAGGCACTGCGGGAAAAGTGCTGCAGGAATTTAACGTAGAAGAAGAAAAACTCAGGGAACTTATCAGCAGCCTGGTTACACCGGTTCAGGGCAATACTGTGGCAGCAGAAACAAAAGATCCCCAGTACAGCCCGAGAGCAAGAAGGATCATTGAACAGGCGAAGGAAGATGCTGAGAGTATGGAATGTCTTTGCGGAACAGAGCACCTGTTGCTTTCGCTTCTGAAAGAGACAGACTGCGTAGCGACCAGACTGCTTTTTACAATGGGAGTAAATATCCAGAAGTTGTTTGCGGCTATCCTGACAGCTATGGGATTTGACAATGATACCATTGCAGAGGAATTTCAGTACGCAAGGAATGCGGGAAACAAAAAAGTGACCAGTACCCCTACGCTGGATCAGTACAGTCGTGACCTGACACAGCTTGCAGCAGAGGGAAAACTGGATCCTGTGATAGGGCGTGATAAAGAAATTACCAGACTGATTCAGATTCTGAGCAGACGTACGAAGAATAATCCGTGTCTGACAGGGGAACCCGGAGTAGGTAAGACTGCCATTGTAGAGGGACTTGCACAGCGCATCGTTATGGGAATGGTTCCGGATACAGTGAAGGATAAGCGTCTTGTTGTGTTAGATCTTTCCGGCATGGTTGCGGGAAGCAAATACAGAGGTGAATTTGAGGAACGCATTAAGAATGTGATCCAGGAAGTAAAAGAACATCAGGGAATTCTGCTGTTCATTGATGAAATCCATACCATCATCGGAGCAGGTGGAGCGGAGGGAGCACTGGATGCTTCTAATATCCTGAAACCTTCTCTTTCCAGAGGTGAGATTCAGCTTATCGGCGCGACTACTCTGGAGGAATACCGTAAATATATTGAAAAAGACGCAGCACTGGAACGAAGATTCCAGCCTGTGACAGTGGAAGAACCATCTTCAGAGGAGACTGTTGAGATCCTTAAAGGTCTGCGTCCATATTATGAGAAACATCATGGGGTAAAGATTGAAGATGAGGCACTTGAGGCAGCAGTAAAAATGTCACAAAGATATATCAATGACCGTTTCCTTCCGGATAAGGCAATTGATATTATTGATGAAGCAGCATCAAAGGTTCAGCTTGCGGGTTATCAGTCAGCACCTGAAATGGAACAATATGAACTGGAACTGAATGAACTTCGTGAGGAGAAAGAACAGGCAGTTAAGACTGCAGATATTGAACGCGCAAAAAAAGCACAGGTACGCCAAAATGAAGTGGAAGCCGAAATGGAGAAAATCCGCATTAAGACTGAACGTAGAAATAAGAGGAAGAAACTTGTTGTAGATGAAGCTGCTGTTGCAGAGACGATTTCTGACTGGACAAAGATTCCTCTTCAGAAACTGACAGAGGGAGAAACCAAACGTCTTGCTCGTCTGGAGAAAGAACTTCATAAACGTGTGATCGGACAGAATGAGGCAGTGAAAGCTGTTGCGCAGGCAGTGAAACGGGGAAGAGTAGGACTTAAAGATCCGAACCGTCCCATTGGTTCTTTCCTTTTCCTTGGACCTACAGGTGTTGGTAAGACAGAACTTTCCAAGGCTCTGGCAGAAGCTGTCTTTGGAAGTGAACAGGCGATGATTCGTGTAGATATGTCCGAATATATGGAGAAACACAGTGTCTCCAAGCTGATCGGTTCTCCTCCGGGATATGTAGGATATGAAGAAGGCGGCCAGCTCAGTGAGAAGGTCCGCAGAAATCCGTACAGTGTATTGCTTTTTGATGAGATTGAGAAGGCACATCCGGATGTGTTTAATATACTTTTACAGGTGCTGGATGACGGTCATATTACAGATGCACAGGGAAGAAAAGTCGACTTCAAACAGACGATTATTATTATGACTTCCAACGCAGGGGCACAGGCGATCATGGAACCGAAACGTCTGGGATTCATGTCTGATAATGATGAGAAGAAAGACTATGAACGAATGAAAGGCGGTGTGATGGAAGAAGTGCGCCGGATTTTCAAACCGGAGTTCCTGAACCGAATTGACGATATCATGGTGTTCCATGTGCTGAATAAAGAAGATATCCGGAAAATTGTGACATTGCTTCTTAAAACACTGGAGAAACGATGTGCAGAACAGATGGAAATTCATCTTACAGTGACAAATGCTGTGAAAGATTTTATTGCAGAAAAAGGTTCTGATAATAAATATGGTGCCAGACCGCTGCGTCGTGCAATTCAGAGTAAGATAGAAGATGCGCTTGCAAACGAGATTCTGGAAGGCAGAGTAAAACGTGGAGATAGTGTACAGGTGAAACTTCATAAAAACGAGATTGCATTTGAAGTGAAAAAACAGTAGAAATCTCTGAGCAGACAGATATTTACAATTAAAGCAGAGGACTCACATGATTCGCAGAAATTGTGAAATTAGTATAAAAAAATCAGGGAGATACTGGTCAAAAAAGTGAATGTATTATATAATAAGCACATAAAATGTCGGAAAAGTACAGAGATAGTGAAAACTGTACGGCATCGGCAGATGAACCGGTGGAGCGGCAAACAAAAGAGTCTTAGGAGGACATAGGAAATGGCAGTAGTAAAAGAATTAATCCGTACAGAAGAGAATGGAGCAATCAGCTTTGGTGACTATGAGCTTGCACAGAAGTCTAAATTATCAGACTATCAGCATCAGGGCGATATGTATAAAGTAAAAACTTTTAAGGAGATTACCAAGCTCGAGAGAAACGGAATGTTCGTTTACGAATCAGTTCCGGGAACAGCAGTATTTAATCTTACACAGAGTGAAGCTCAGATGGATTTCCATGTAGAGGGACCGGAAGATGCACAGATCACAGTGGAGATGGAGCCGGATACAGAATATGAAGTATTTATTGAGCAGGCAAGCGCAGGTAAGATGAAAACAAACCTGGGCGGTAAACTTTCCTTTAGCGTGGAACTTGGCAATGCTGCAAGAGTAGAAGTAAAGATTGTAAAATGCTGAAAAATAAAAAGACGGTATATTTTTGCCAGGAGTGCGGATATGAATCCGCAAAATGGATGGGGCAGTGCCCGGGATGCAAGTCCTGGAACACCTTTGTGGAAGAGACAGTTTCCACAAAGAAGCCATCCTCTTCTGGAGCAATGAAATCATCAGAAAAAAGGCAGGAACCGGTGGTCCTTAAAGACATCAGCCTGTCAGAAGATGAACGGCAGACAACTCAGATTGGTGAACTTGACAGGGTGCTGGGCGGCGGTATCGTCCCCGGCTCCCTTGTTTTAGTGGGAGGAGATCCGGGAATCGGAAAATCAACGCTGCTTTTACAGGTGTGCAGGAATCTGGCAGAGAAGCAGGTTTCGGTTCTTTATATTTCAGGCGAGGAATCTCTGAGACAAATTAAGCTGAGAGCTAATCGTATCGGGCAGTTTACGGATAAGATGCAGCTTTTATGTGAGACGAACCTGGAAGTGATACGTGAGGTGATCGAGCGCAGAAAACCGGATGTGGTTGTGATCGACTCCATTCAGACTATGTTTCACGAAGATGTAAGTTCGGCACCGGGAAGTGTCTCTCAGGTGAGAGAATCTACCAATATCCTTATGCAGATCGCAAAGGGAATGGGGGTGTCCATTTTTATTGTAGGTCATGTGACGAAAGAAGGAAATGTGGCAGGTCCGAGGGTTCTGGAACATATGGTGGATACGGTGCTTTATTTTGAAGGCGACCGGCATGCTTCTTATCGTATCCTGCGTGCGGTGAAGAATCGTTTTGGATCTACGAATGAGATTGGTGTTTTTGAAATGTGTAATACAGGTCTTGAGGAGGTGAAGAATCCGTCGGAATATATGCTGAATGGCAGACCGGAGGATGCGTCGGGTTCTGTTGTGGCGTGTTCTATGGAAGGAACCCGGCCGATTCTGGTTGAAATCCAGGCACTTGTGTGCCAGAGTAATTTCGGTATTCCTAGGCGGACAGCGGTGGGAACTGATTTTAACAGAGTGAATCTCCTTATGGCTGTGCTTGAGAAGAAAGTAGGACTCCGTCTGGCTGCATCGGATGCTTATGTCAATATTGCAGGGGGAATGAAGATGACAGAGCCGGCAATTGACCTTGGGATCTGTCTGGCGATTGTTTCCAGTGCGAAGGATATTGTGATTCCTGATAATGTGATGGTGTTTGGCGAGGTTGGCCTGAGTGGTGAAATCCGCGCAGTGAATATGGCAGGCCAGCGTGTGCAGGAGGCGAAAAAACTGGGATTTGGAACAGTTGTGCTTCCGGAAGTGTGTAGGTCTTCTGTTGGAAAAGTGGAAGGAATCAATTTTGTTTATGTGTCGCAGATTCGTGATGCGATTGGTTATATTATGAAAAAATAGATTGTCAGACTACTGGCTTATATATGGTTTGAATAAGTCGATCAGACTGTCGTCAAAGATATTTTTGCCTGAGAAAGTCTGCTGACAGAGAGAAAGAGGAAAGGATCAAAAGTTATGGCGAGTGGGATTGATACAGTGATATTTGATATGGATGGAGTGATTTTTGATTCGGAGATTCTTGTGCTTCAAGCGTGGAAAGAAGTGGCAGAACGTCATGGAATCGCAGGAGTTGAGGCGGCATGTCATGAGTGTCTGGGAACAAACAGTGTTGTAAGTAAAGGGGTTTTTCTGAAGCATTATGGTGAAGATTTTCCGTATGAGGAATATAAAGCGGAGATGGCAGAGGTGTTTTTCAGTCATGCTTCCGGAGGTAAACTGGCAAAGAAGCCGGGGGTTGAGGAGCTTTTGAAATATCTGAAGATGAGGGGATTTAAGATTGGGCTTGCCAGTTCTACCCGGGAGGTACTGGTGCGTTCGGAGATTTCAGATGGCGGGCTGCTGGGATATTTTGATCAGATTATCGGGGGAGATATGGTGGAACGGAGTAAGCCGGAACCGGATATTTTTCTGGAGGCTTGCAGACGACTGGGGACCAGACCGGAGAATTGTTATGTGATTGAGGATTCTCATAATGGAATCAGGGCAGCTTATGCAGCAGGGATGCATCCGATCATGGTGCCGGATCTGATGGAGGTGACGGAGGAGATGAAGTCCCTCGCAGAAGAGATTCTGGGATCGCTTTGCGCAGTGCAGGAATTTTTGCAGGGGTCAGGCATATAAATTCATTTGTTTTTATGAGTGTCAGTGATTGAATAAAAAAGAAATCTGTTTTTACTGGTATTTATTTCAAAACTTTTCCAGGAAAACAGATTCCTTTTTTGTTATATTAAGTTTTTGCTTATGAGAGAACTCCTGTTGACTGTAAAAACAGGATAAACATCATAACCGGCGCAACATAGCGGATCATGATTCGATAAAGTTTTTTTCTGCGGAATCTGCTGCCGTTTCGTTCCATTTCATCAATGACATAATCAGGTGTCATAACCCATCCGATCAGGATGGTGGAAAGTAATGCGATAAATGGCATCATAACACTGTTGCTGATGTAATCCATAATATCAAGCAGCTGTCCTGTAGAGCCATTGGGCAGTTCCACTTCTACATAGAAAATGCTGTATCCCAAAGCAATGATCGCAGAAGCAGCAAGATAAACTGCAGATAAAACAGAAACAGTTTTTTTTCTGCCTGTGTGGAAGATTTCCATACAGTTTGCAACGATGGATTCCAACACAGAGATGCAGGATGACAGTGTTGCAAAAATAGCAGTTACGAAAAAGAGGATTCCTACAAATATGCCTGCTTTTCCCATGGCTGCAAAGACCTTTGGGAGAGAAACAAACATAAGGCTTGGACCGGCTCCCATTCCTTCTGTTCCGGAAAATACGAATACAGCAGGGATGATCATGGCACCTGCAAGAAATGCCACTCCTGTGTCAAAAATTTCAATCTGATTAACAGCCTTGTTTAAGTCAACATCAGGTTTTACATAAGAACCGTAGGTGATCATGATTCCCATGGACACGCTGAGAGAGAAGAACAGCTGACTCATTGCATCCAGTAAAATCTGTAAAAATCGCTGTACAGTAAGCCCCTCAAGATTTGGGGTCAGGTAATAAAGAAATCCCTGGATCCCGGTATGTACCTGGCCGGAAGAATCTGTATGTTTCAGAGTCAGGGAATAAATGGAGATGATGACAACGAGTACCAGAAGAACCGGCATCATCCATTTGGATACTTTTTCAATACCATCCTGCACACCATTGTATACAATAAATGCAGTTACACCCATGAAAATAAGTGCAAAAATAACAGGTGAGGTGGAGGATGTGATAAAAGAAGTAAAATAATCATCTGCTGCAGCAGCCTTTGCCTGTCCTGTCAGGTAGACTACAGCATATTTGGTGATCCATCCACCGATCACTGCGTAATAAGTCATAATAAGAACAGGTACAAGAAAAGTCAGAATGCCTAAGAATTTCCACTTGGGCTTCATTTCAGCATAAGCACCGATCGCACTTTTCTGAGTGCGGCGGCCGATTGCGATATCAGATGTAAGCAGGGTAAATCCAAATGTAAGTACAAGTATAAAATAAATGATTAAAAACAGACCGCCTCCATCTTTAGCTGCAAGATATGGGAATCTCCATAAATTGCCTACTCCTACAGCACTGCCGGCTGCGGCAAGGACAAACCCGAGCTGTCCTGAAAAATGATTTGATTTCCTTTCCATAATAGATAATCTCCTGTATGATTTATGTTTGCATAAGTACGATAACATATGTTAACATATAAGTAAAATGAATGTTTTTGCTAGTATACATTAAAAAAAGTAATGGATAAAAACAGACAAGAAGTAAGGATCGTAAATGAAGGAAATCAGAGACAGATATGAAATTTTTTTGAAGGTATGTGAGACTGGAAGTTTTTCGAAAGCAGCAGAGGCGCTAAACTATACACAATCGGGAATCAGTCAAATGATGGCCGGATTTGAGGAGGAACTGGGAGTACAGTTATTTGCAAGAGCTAAAAAAGGTGTAACTCTGACGGATAATGGAAGAATGCTGATGCCTTATATACAGGAGATGACAAATCAGAAAGATAAACTTAGACAGGCTGCTTTTAATATTAATCATAAAATAGAAGGAAAACTCAGAATAGGAAGCTTTTCCAGTGTAACTGCAATGTGGATGCCGGAAGTGATCCATTATTTTAACAGAAATTATCCACAGGTTGAGGTGCAGATCTTTGATGGAAATTATGATGAGATCAGAGACTGGATCATACATGGGCAGGTGGACTGCGGATTTCTGTCTTCGATCGTTGCAGATAATCTGAAGTTTTATCCATTATGTGAGGATCCTCTCTGTGCTGTGATGCAGAAAAATCATCCTCTTGCAGAAAAGAAAAGTGTGAGACTGGAAGAACTGTTGGAGTATCCTTTCATTATAGAGACTCCGGGATGTGATAATGATATTTTGCATTTATTGGAAAGATGTGGGAAGGAGCCAAAGACTTCTTACAGTTTTCGTGATGATACGCTTATTATGGCATTTGTGAAAAATGGGCTGGGAGTGACGATCTCACAGAAGCTGGTTATGAAGGCGTTTGCCAATGATGTAGAGAGCAGACCTCTTGAACCGGGGAGATCCAGAATTATTGGGTTGGCATTTGTAAAAACAATGAACTCGGTTGTGACGAAGATATTGTTGGAATATCTAAAGGGGATGATGTAGTATTTTGCAGTGAAGAGAGTCCTGTTTTATGGCATATATGGCATGAAAATAAAAAGATTGTCAAATTATGGAATTAACTGTTGACATTGTGGCTTTTCGGTGTTATATTAGATGAGCTGTCGGGAATAATTGTTCGTAAGATAAAAACAATTTAAATAGATTTCTGAAAGAAAAAAGAAATTCTAAAAAGTGCTTGACAACTTAAAACAAACATGTTAAAGTAACCAAGTCGCTTGAACAGAGCTGACAGTCATACATCTGAGGAGCATTTCGAGAAATCGAAAGAGTCCGAAAAACTTTGAAAAAACTCAAAAAAGTGCTTGACAAAGAAAAACAGATGTGATAAAGTAAACAAGCTGTCGCGAGACAGACAACCTTGATAACTAAACAGTGAAACACATACGATTCTCGAAAATTCT